>JAITWB010000108.1 GCA_031285525.1 Spirochaetaceae bacterium | reverse complement strand
TACCGACTTCGGCTTTGGAGAAGAAAAGATCATCGTCCGGTTCTCCACCAGACCCGAAATGCGGGTGGGTGACGACGAAACCTGGGATCGGGCAGAAGCGGCTCTCTCAGATGCCTGTAAACAGGCGGGACTCTCCTACGAACTCGCCCCCGGAGAAGGCGCTTTCTACGGCCCCAAACTCGAATTCACCCTCATCGACGCCATGGGCCGGCTCTGGCAGTGCGGAACCCTCCAGGTAGACTACCAGCTCCCCTCAAAGGAACGTCTCAACGCCGAATACGTGGGGGAAGACAACTCCCGGCACACCCCGGTGATGCTCCACCGGGCGATCCTCGGTTCACTGGAACGCTTTATCGGCATCCTGCTGGAAAACTGCGCCGGAGCTCTTCCGCCGTGGCTCCACTTCAACCAGGTACAGGTAATCCCTGTGGCTCCCCCCTTCAATGACTACGCCCAGGCCGTCGCTGACAAGCTCAAAGCGGCAGGCCTGCGGGTGGAAGCGAATGTCGGCACCGACCGGATGAACGCCAAGATCCGCACCGCCCAGAACCTCCGCATCCCCTACATGCTGGTAGTGGGACAGCAGGAAGCGGAAACCGACTCCGCAGCGATACGCTTTAGGGACGGCAGAAAGGAAACGATGAAGCTCGATGATTTTATCGTGTATATAAAGGATAAGATCGCTTCCAGAAGTATCGAGATTTAAGAGAGCTTGACAAATCCTCTTAAAAGACGATATACTTAGCATAAGTCGAGGCCGTGAGATTAGAAGCCCACCGCCCCGCACCATACCCGGATGTCTTACGGCATCCGGTGTTTTTTTTATCTGGCCTGTAAATCATTGACATTCAAATAAATCAGATTTTCTTGATTCTTAATTTTGATTACAATCAGCCCTCCTTGAAACTTGTTGTAATAGGCATAACCGTGTATTTTATCTGTCTCTGGCTTATTCCTTGCACCGAATAAAGCTGATAGTATCTCTCGTCTTGTGAGGATTGCATTTTCCAAATTGATAAACACATTTGGAGCTTGTGAGCGAGAACGCAGAAATTGGTGTTCGAGAGTATTGGCATTTCCGCCTATTGTTTTGATTTCAAATTTTAGACCATTGACGATAGCATCATACTTCTTTCCAGGTTGCCGACTGCTTTCTGGAACAAGGTACACAGTACTTTCACTATCTCGTAATATTTGAGCAGCACGAAGTTCATCAGCATAGTTTGATTTCTTTCCAACAGCTCTACGAGGCGACAAATAGATTCCTTCTTCTACACATATCCATTTTTCCCCAAGAAATAATTCATCTGCCAACGCTTTCGCTTTTTCAGCATTTTCAAATCGTCTCTTTATTTCCCTCGCTTGAGCCTTTTGCTTCAATATCTCGTCTTTCATTTGTTCCGAAGTCGGATTCAATTTACCCCTCCCAGTTTGGCTGTAGTGGATTTTGTAGGAGAAACGGGTGGGTACTAAACAAAAGAGTAGTAATTCAAGGAAAAATAGACGCTTAGGAAAAAAGTTGGATACCTACAAGATCACAAGAAATTACTCACTATAGATACATAGATAATAGCACTAAACAAGGGAATAGAACAAACATCTCTAAAATATAGTTTTAGCGGTTTTAATAATATGCAATGAAGTTCAGAGATAACGGATAGAGCCGTTGAAAAAACACTTGACAAGTCCTCTTAAATGAGTATATAGTAGATATGCGAGGCCGTGAGATTAAAAGCCCACCGCCCCGTACCATACCCGGATGTCTTACGGCATCCGGTGTTTTTTATCTGGTCTGTAAGTCATCGACATTCAAATAAATCAGAGTATCTATATCTATCAGCTTCAAGATGATTAATCCGCCTACAAATTTGGTACTATCAGCATATCCCTTAATAACGTTTCCTTTTGGATCTGTGTGGGTAATGCTATTTCTTGCTTTATATAAAGCACCCATGACTTCACGCTTTAATAAATGTGCTGTTTCTAAGGAGAGATAAATTCCGGGTTCAATGAGTTTCCACTTTTCATAGGGAATAGAACAAACATCTCTAAAATATAGTTTTAAGTACGGTAGGCAATACAACTCAATAGTATATGATCCTGAATTCCCCGAACTGGGTAAATCCTGCGTTGCGGTAGGAGTTTTGGGCAGCGGTGTTTTCCTGTTTAACAAAGAGGCAGGCTCCCCTGCCCTGTTCTGCTGACTGTTCCGCTATATGCTGTACCAGCCGCCGGGCAAGGCCTCGGTTACGCCAGTGGGGAACCGTGTATACTCCGCCGATTTGTACCCAGTTCAGCCCTTCGGCATTGACCGCGGCTTTTGCTATGGGGTTCTTGCCCTGCCAGAAAGCTATAGCCGTCCGGGTTTTGAGGGTGTGTCTGAGACCTGCCATACATTGCGCAGAGGAGAAGGTGCTTCCCTTGGGTACGACCTCTTCCAACTCGTATGCTTCCTGGAGGGGATAGAGGGACTCCGCATCTGCGCTGTCGGTATAACGGAGGAGGAGGTGTGCAGTCTCTTCGTGGCAGCCCTTAGGTGTAATTTGTTCCCGGTGAAAGGCAAAGAGATAATAGTCGCTCACCTGTACAGGGGAAGCATTAATCAGATCGCCGAAGAATTCCGTGCCTTCAGTTTCTCCCATGATGCATTGTATAGTGCTTTCAGCTACTATCGGCAGGATGAGTTCGATGAGCTGCTGATACAATTGATGTTTGAGCTGCCTCTGATCCGTTGTCTGATCAGGGGCGGTCTGAAAGGGAATGCAGTGGAGGAGCAGTCCCGGCGAGGAAAGCATGAAGACCCCTGCCAGTGACTCATCGTCAGTGCTGCGGAGCATGAAGAATCGGGTTCGGCCGTCCAAAAGGGACGGGGTTTTTCGGGCTTTGAGCAGATGCTCTGAGAGGGTCACGCAGGAGGACTCCCGGGTGGCGATGAAGGCAAGAACCTCGGGGATGTCTTTTTCTGTTACCGGCGACAGACTGATAGTTCCCGTCATTTGATTTCCCGTGCCAGAGGGAATGTCCCTTGAGGAGTAAAATCTCCTGCGATGACGCCGAAGGCCGCCTGAAACGAAAAGGGAGAGTAGCTGTAGGCGGCGATGATCGTGTCCGGCCATTCGAGGTCGAGGATGAATACCGGGGACATGGCTGAAACAACGATGACCCTTTTGCTCAAGGTTCGCAGTCTGTTGAGGATATCCAGGCTTTCCCGGTTTGTGACGCAGAAGATAATGGTGTCACAGGAGACGGATTGCCGGGTTATGGCTTGAACCGCTGCGGAGGCTTCCCCCTGAGAGGGCTGGTAACTAAAGCGAACCGTTCGTGCCTGGGGGAATCGCGCTGCGCCCTGACGGAAGAAATCCTGGAACTGTCCGGCAAGTAATACTCTTTCGTCTTCCTTTATGGAGAAGTTTCCTGATAGTGCTTCTCCTCCCCTTAACAATGTTATGGAGCGGCAGGCCTGTTCCAGAAAGAAAGCGTCCCCGCCGGGAGCCGGAATCTGTCCTGAGATGTCCTGAGGATCAGGGAACAGAGGAGGAGCTTGTTCCTGTTTGAGATAGGTGAGTTTATAGTAGATTACCCGCCGGGCGGCTTCGCTCACTGCTTTTCGGAAGGATGAGTCGGCTTCCATGAGGCTGATGTTGTTACGCCACACCGCTTCGTTTAGGCCGGGGGTGGTGGAGGATATGACGATATCGTTCCCTGCGCGGATGGCGAGGGCGACGGCGCTGGAAAAACTGCCGGTATAGGCGGTGGCGCCGTTCATCATCATGTCGTCGGTGATGATGAGTCCTTTGAAACCCAGCTGTTTCCGCAATATGTCCTTGAGAAAATGAGCCGAAAGAGAGGCGGGTTCGCCCTTTTCGGTGATGTTGGGAAAGTTGATATGCCCCGACATTATGGCAGGGATATCTTCTTCTATTAAATACCTGAAGGGTACCAATTCCCGGTTGTTCAGGGTTTCTTCGTCTATTGCAATTATCGGGAGCCCCCCGTGGGAATCGATTCCGGTGTCTCCGTGTCCGGGGAAGTGTTTTGCCGTTGCCAGTACCCCGGCGGCTCTCGTTCCGGCCGCGAAGGAGGCACCCAGAATACCCGCCGCATCCGGGTTTTCCCCAAAGGAGCGGGGACCGATGACGGTTGATTGGGGATCGGTATAGAGATCCACTGTAGGGGCGAAGTTCATGTTTATCCCCAGCACTTGCAGCTCCTGGGCGATATAATAGCCTGAATAGTAGGCGTCCGAGGGCAGTCCCGATGCCCCGATTGCGAGGTTTCCCGGGGTATCCGAGGTGGCGCCCTTTACATGGCGTATCCAGCCCCCTTCCTGATCAGTGGCTACAAAGAGGGGGATTTTGAACCGGGTTTGCTGCGCCCGCTGCTGGAGGAAGCGCACCGAGTTGGCTACGTCGGTAATATTGTCTGTGTTCCAGCCGAATACTTTGACGCTTCCCAGACTCCGCTTCGAAACCCAGTCGGTCACCAGTGTTGACGGTTCCCGTCCTGCCCAGCCGAACATGAGGATCTGGGCGAGGAGTTCCCCGTCACTCATGCGGCTCACTAACTCGTCTGCAAGGATATCGTCCGGGAGATCGCTCCAAAAATCGATAGTATCCGGCACTTCTCCGTAGAGCGGCAAAACAGGGGCGAAGAAAAGAGTCATAAGAAGTATAATCGTACATGCCCGGCAGAGGGGTTTCATATTTCGCAGTTCCTTAGAGAATACTCGGGAGTAATCCCCCATACTGTAGGACAGGTAGGCTGTATTGTCAATCCAGGAAAGAGCTTCCCGAATGGCGGGCTCATTTTTCCGGCAGCAGATATATTGACAAAAAGCGTTTTTCCGGTAGAATACTGATATCAATGCGGCTGTAGTATAACGGCTATTACGTGGGCTTCCCAAGCCTGGGACGAGGGTTCGACTCCCTTCAGCCGCTTGTTCATCTTAACAAAGTCATTTTTCATTCAACTATGTTCAGATTTATAAGACAGTTTTTCCGCAAAAAACCAGAGATTGTTGATTTTTCCGCGCCGATTGAAGAGTTCTGGCAGACCGATTTTCTGAAAGAGAAGAATAGGCGGTTTGTAGGTGAAATTCAGTCAGGATATGCGTCTTCTTTTACCGACAAAGGACTGCTGCTTTCCCTTGAGCGGCAGCATATTTTCGCCTGGACTGTGAATCCCTGCTATGAATACCGGGACTTGACGGTGGAGGCGCTTGTCGATTTTTCGGTGAACGCCAGGCATACCGCCGGTATTGATCCCGGGAAAGCGGGTCACTGCGCCTTCGGCTTTTTACTGCGGTATACCACTGAGAGTAATTACTATTCTGTCCTCGTGTCCGATCAGGGCATGGTGCGGATGGATGCCGTTTTTAACGGGAACCCTATGACTCTGCTCCCCTGGACGGCGGGAAGGGCGGAAGGTTCTGAGATTCTATCGGACTCCTCCTCAAAGGATGATATGGATCTTCCCTACAGAAAAAACCCCAAGGTATTTTCCCTGAGGATTATATTGCAGGGAACAGGCTGTACCATTATCCTCAACGACAATTGGCTCGCCTATGTGGAGGATGATACGATTCAGTCCTACGGCAAACTCGCCTTTGCGGGGCAGAATTGGGACTCTGCAGGAAAAGCGGAAGGGCTGCTCCAGGCGCTGGCTGTCGAGTCACGTCCTCTGGAGGTGGAAACCCTGCATTTGCGGTGGAATTCCTTTATTCCCGTTCCGGCGGCGGCGCGGATACGGCTTGCGGAGAGTTACTATGCTGCAGGCAGGCTCGTTCCTGCGCTGATAGAGCTTTCCCAGGCGGCAAAGACGGAAAAACCCGATACTCATGCGCTGCTGCTTGCAGGGAGGATGTACCTGGCGGAGCAGCTCTACGATGAGGCGGAAAAGCGGTTCTGCGCTGTTCTTGAAGCAGAGCCGGAAAACAGGGAGGCTCTGGAGAATCAGGTTTCTCTCCTGTATGTGCAGAACCGCTACGGCGATATGGAAGCCCTTCTGTCGGAGAAACAAGCCGTTGCGGAGACCTCTCCGACTCTGTATTCCCTCAAGGGGCATTTGTGTTTTCACCTTTCCCGCTGGACAGAGGCGGCGGATTCCTACCGCAGCGCTTCCCGTATGGAGCCGGAACAGCCCCTTCATTTTCTGCATCTCTCCCGTTCCCTCAAGGCTGACGGAAGGGAACCTGAGGCGCAGGAGAGCCTTGATGAGGCGGCAAGGCTTTTTTTCGTTCAGGACAATTACGAAGAACTGGCGGAACTCCTTCCGGTGATAGAAGTTTCTGGGGGAGCGAAGGGCCGGGGAGCCGCAGGAAAATACTACTTCTCCCTCGGAGAGACTGAAAAGGCTGAGGCGCTCTTTTTGCCCCTTATTGCAGAGCAGACGGCAGACAGTCCTGAGTTGTCTGACAACTCGGAGCTGTTTGACAGCTCGAATCTGCTCGACAGCTCGATCCTCTTTCTTCAGGCGCTCATATACGCCGCCAAAGGGGAACGGCAGCAAGCGATACACCTCCTCCACAGGGCGGCGGAGATGGAACCGGGATACGGTCTCTATCGTTTTAGACTGGCGGAGAATCTGTTTCTCGATGGACAGGATCCGGGAGCGGAGCTCGCCGCTGCGCTGGAGCTTTCCCCCGAGAATGGCTGGGTATGGAACCTTGCCTCCCAGACGGCGCTTAAAAAGGGAGATGTTGAACAGGCTCAAGCCTATGCGGAGAAGGCGAAGGAACTTCTGCCCGATGAGCCTGCGGCGCTGCGTAATCTCGCAGATATACTGAGGCGGCTGGGAAAAACCGATGCGGAGACGGAGCAGTACTATACTTCAGCCCTGAACCTCGATCCTGATAATATCGATATTTTGCTCGATAGAGCCGAAGCCTGTCTCGGCAGAGGTGAGCTGAACGAGGCGGACGATCTTCTCACTCAGGCTTTGGATATCGGGGATTCGCCTCGGGTCTATGGACTTTTGGGGCATACTTCCCGGATGAAGGGAGAGTATCCCCGCTGTGAGATCGTGTACCGGAAGGGGTTGGAAGATTTTCCCGGCGACCCGGAGTTGCTCTTCGGTCTGGGGGAATTGTATCTCTTTATGCAGCGGTATACCCAGGCTCGGGAAATTGAGGCGGAACTGAGACGGCTGGGGCAAGCGCTGTATGCGGAGAAGCTTGAAAGCGTTATCCGGGAGCGGGCGATGAGAAAGCTCTCCTGTTCAGAGTGCAGCAGGGAGTGGTTTGTTCCCCGTGAGATTCCCCATCCGAGACCGCTGAGGTTGGAGGCTGAGCCGCCGGACGATCTCCCTGCAGGAATATGCCCCGATTGCGGCGCCATACGCTGTATCGCCTGTGCGAAACCCGGTTTGGAGGAGGACGGCAGGTTCCGCTGTACGGTATGCGGCTCTGCTCTAAAGCTCTCTGAGCCGGGACTGATGTGGCTGCTTTCGGAGTGGGCGGAACAAGAGAGAAGGTAAAAGGGAGGAGGGAGAAAATATGGAAAATAATGCCAGGCGTATTATCAAACGAATAGTCAGTTCTTTGATAGGGATTGGACTCTCTTTTGTCTCTTTTTTTGCGTTTATACTGCTCTTGTTTTTTACCGAGAGAAATATACTTATGCCATTATTGGCTTTGTTCTATATATCTATCATAGTGTTTTTGGTTTTATGGAATAGACAACACACAAAAGGCATTTTCTTTCTATTGTGTATTCCTGTTCTGTCTATTCTTTCAGGGTGGGCGGTTATTACCTATAACAACCACATTAGGGCAATTCCGACAGTCAGTGAACAGCACTTTCCTTTGTATAAGTATATCCCCTTCGATCAAGACAATATATTGGCAAAACTTGGTGAAGCATCTGCATTGCAGTTTTTTGACAACCTGCCTGTTCTCGACGGGGCGACTGCCCTGTATCCAGTGTATGCGGCATTCGCACAGGCAGTATATCCAGAACCGCCCGTTGCCGGGTTTGATGAACTGGTTGCTGCGTTTGATGAATCGGTGCTTTGCAGCAGGACTGCGGGAGCTTTCAATAATCTCCTTGAAGGGAAGGCGGATATCATATTTTGCGCGGAGCCATCGAAGGAGCAGTTACAACGCTTTTATGATACCAATATGCATGTAAAGCTCGTTCCTATCGGAAAAGAAGCGTTTGTGTTTTTTGTGAATACGGAAAACACGATTAGCAATATAACGGCAGAAAATATCAGAGATATCTATTCCGGGAAAATACACAACTGGAAAGAACTGGGTGGAATCAACCAACGTATTAAAGCCTTTCAAAGACCGCAGAATTCAGGCAGTCAGACAATGTTGGAAAAAATAATGGGAGATACGGGTATAGAAAAACCGCGGAGAGAAAATGTTCCCTACGGTATGGGAGATATCATAAATGAAGTTGCCAATTACAGAAATTTCTCCAACGCCATAGGGTTTTCGTTCCTGTATTTCTCAACCGAAATGGTACAAAACGATCAGATAAAGCTGTTGTCTATAGACGGTATTTATCCTTCAAGAGAAACAATCCAAAATAATACCTATCCCTACTCCGATGTTTTTTATGCTATTTACATCGATAGGGATGATATGAATGATCATATTATCCCATTCATCGATTGGATCTTATCAGAACAGGGACAGGAACTTATTTTGAAGAGCGGATACACGCCGATCAAATCGCCTTAAGCATTTCAGCCATGGTAGGCGGTTCTGCTCCTCTCCGGGTACATACAAGGGATGCCGCTTTATTCGCAAAGGTCAAAGCTTCTTGCAGTTCCGCTGTCTCCAACCCTGCAATTCCCTGCCTGCTCATCTTTCCCTTCATGTGTAACCAGGATAGAAAGCTTCCATGAAAGGTGTCTCCTGCGCCGATGGTATCAACCACGGTAACGGGAATAGCCGGGGCTTGTACCGTTGCCATTGAGCCGCTGCTGGTTTTGACACATGCCAGCGCACCCTTGGGACCAAGAGTGACCGCCGCCAAGAGAGGTCCCATCTGTAAGAGTTTTTCTACTGCTTGCGAAAGGTTTAGTTCAGGATAGATAAAGGCGATATCCGCTTCGGAGATTTTTACGATATGGACGGCTTGCACCCATCGCTCAAAACGTTTTACATACTCATTTCTGTCGGCAATCATGAAAGGGCGGATATTGGGGTCCATGGAGATTACCGGACCATCAGGCTGGGCGGATTGGTTCTGTACAAACTGCTCGATAGCGGAGGCTGCTGGTTCCATGGTCCTGGCAATGGAGCCGAAATAGATGCAGGCAGGCTCTGTAGTGAACTGATGAGGTATATCCGCTGTGGAAAAGGATCTGTCCGCCGTACCCTGGGTATAAAAAAGATATTCCGGCTCCCGGTCTTTTTCGATCTTTACGAAAGCAAGACTCGAATGTTCATCGGAGCGGATAATAAGCTCTGTCCCTACACGGTTTTCTTCAAGCCTGCGGATGAGCATTTGCCCAAAAAAATCACGGGAGAATCTGCCCATAAACGAGACCGGAACTCCCAACCGTGCCACCGCAATGGCGGTGTTGTAGGGACTGCCTCCGGGGACGGGCAGGAACACAGGAAATCCTTCTGTATTTATCGAAGGAATCATATCAATTACCGATTCGCCGCAGCCTAGAATCATAGCAGTCTCCTTATGGGTATATGTATTGTATACACATTGTGTATATTTGTCAAAATGTTTTTTCTGTTTGCTTTGCCCAAACCCTATTGACCTGTTGCGTTCATAGTTGTATATTAATCCCGTATTAAACATGTTTAATACGGGATT
>JAITWB010000244.1 GCA_031285525.1 Spirochaetaceae bacterium | reverse complement strand
AGCCGTCCTGCCGCTTATATCGCAAACGCTCTTGCAGGAGGAACCGTATGAGTTATGCTATTATCGATATTGTTTTTGCTATTATTGTGTTGTTCTGTATCGTTCGGGTAACGATCAAGGGATTTGTGGGGGAGTTTTTCTCGAAGGCGGCGGTTGTTCTGGGGGCTCTCGGGGCGGCGCTCTTTTTTCGGCTCCTGACGCCCTATGTTGAGATGGTGGTGGGGAAGAATGTGTTCTCCGGGATTGTGGCGTTTTTGCTCCTTTTTATCGCCATATACATCATTATAAAGATTATTCAGATATGGGTGGATAAGCTCTTTAAAGGCAAAACCATGACTTCCCTGGACAGGGCTCTCGGCTTTTTTCTGGGGCTCATCGAAGGATTGCTTATTGTCGGTGTGTGTCTGCTTATTATTCGGCTACAGCCTTTCGTTAAGCCTGAAGTGCTTATCGACGGCAGTTTGTTCAGCCGGTTTTTTACGCCCTTTCTCGCAGCTCCTGAGGTGATGGCCCGGGAGTTCTTGACTGCTGAATAGGGTGGGGTATGTTTGATAATCTACTTTATCAGAATGTAGGACAACTTCTTGCGGAGGATGTTCAGCATAATCGGCTTCCTCAGTCCATGCTTTTTTCGGGACCTCAGGGGGCGGGAAAACTCACCGCTGCGCTGGAGCTCGGCAGGGTGTTGTCGTGCCGGGAAACCCCGAAGGGACGCTGGGTATGTACCTGCCCCTCCTGTCTTAGGCACAAGTCCCTGAGCCACTCGGAACTGCTTCTTATGGGACCTCGGGATTGCCTGCTTGAGATACAGGCTTCGAGAGCCGCCTTTGAAGATGCTGTTGCCTCTGGAGCGAAGCATTTGACTGCGGTGCGCTACCTCTTTGTGCGGAGCATCAGGAAGCTGGTAAGCCGGTTTAATCCCATACTCTGGGAGGGGGATGACACCCGTATTTCCAAAGCGGCTCCGCTGGTTGCCGATATCAACGAACTGCTGGAGGAGCTGGATCCTCTCCGTGCCCTTCCGGCGGAGAAGGTGTTGCAGAAGTCAGTGGAGTCTTTGATAACGCTCTGCGGAAAGCTGGAGGATGGATTTCTCTATGATACCATTCCGGTGTCCCAGATTCGGAACGCCGCTGCCTGGGCTCACATTGCGCCGTCGGGAAACAGGAAGGTGTTGGTTATCGAAAACGCCGACCGGATGCAGGAGTCTGCCCGGAATGCGCTGCTCAAAATACTGGAAGAGCCTCCCAAGGACGCCATTTTTATTCTCACCACTTCCCGGCGGGGAGCGGTGATGCCGACGATCCTTTCTCGGCTTCGTACCTACGGCTTTATAGATAGAACCCCTCAGGCGCAGCAGGAGGTTATCTCCCGGGTGTTCCATGCGAAGGGAGCAGGGAGGAATGAGAAGGGAGAAATGAGGAGGGAGGAGGGAGAAGGGAGCAATGAGCAGGGAGAAATGAGGAGGGGGGAGGCTTACGGGAATCTGGGGGATTATTTGCATTCTTTTTTGCCTGTTGCACCAAAGGAGTTGGAGCGGTTTGCGGCGTTGTTTTTGCGGGATGTGCTGGAGAGAACCGCCCGTGAGGGGAGACGTACTTCTGCCGCTTTGGAACAGGCGGTTTCTTCCGTCCTTGCGGAGTCTGGGGAAGGGGCGGAGCTTCCGGTTGAAGATATTCCTTCTTTTATTATTAATCAAACAAAAAACTTTGAACCTCGGGTACTTTTTCGTATATTCTTAACAGGGATTGTTCGTGTGTTGCGATATTCCCTCCGGCTTCCTGAGGCCTGCGCCAGAGATTACCAGATTTCATCCAGATGGACTCAAGTTGTCGGCGCGGCTCTCGAACACGTGACGGTGTACAATCAATCGCCTCAAGCGGCTTTGGAGCTGCTTTCTGCGGAATTGGGAGAAGCCTTAGAGATATAGCTTTTTTGCAATAAGGATGTGGTGATGAGGGAATTTGTCCAGCGGGTTGTTCAGAAGCTTCCCAAAATGACCAACGAGCAGGTTCGCCCCCTGTTTGAAGTGCTCACCGGGGAGTATGAGAAGCTCGATTCCATTATCGAGTCCCTGAGTACGGGGTTGTTGATCTGCGATGTGAAGTGGAATCTGCTTCAGGCGAATAAGGCGGCGGAGCGGTATATACGGCTCAAGCCCCGGGGCAATTCGGCTCAGCCTGTGTGGAGCATGGTGGAGGACGATGACATTTCTGCTTTTTTACACAGTTGCTGGAAGCGGCAGAAGAGCGTCAATTCCCAGGAGTTTTCGATAGACTTTTCCGGTTCCGTCCGGTTTATTACGGTGAGTACGGTGCCGCTGGTTCAGAAGCGGCGGGTCACGGGGACGATTATTCGGATAGACGATATCACGGAGAAGCGGAACCACGAAGTGCTGCTCCGGCGGATGGAAAACCTCGCTTCCCTTACCAGCCTTGCAGCCAGCGTTGCCCATGAGATAAAGAACCCGCTGGGGAGCATAAGCATCCATATTCAGCTTGTTCAGAAGGCGGTGCGCGCCTCCCGTGAGGGGGACGGTCTCTTGCCGGATGAGTCCCGGGTAGAAAAATATCTCGCCATCGTGAACGAAGAGATTGAGCGGTTAAATAAGATTATCGTGGATTTTCTCTTTGCCGTGCGCCCGATCAATGCCACCCTCCTTCCGGTGAACCCGACTCAGATGCTGGTCAGCCTGGCTGATTTTTTCCGTCCTGAACTGGAATCCTGCAATATCGACCTTCAGCTGAATCTGCTGGAGCATTCTCCTGAACTGATGCTGGATGAACGGCTCTGTAAGCAGATGATAATCAATTTGGTAAAAAATTCTATTGTTTCTATGCCTTCCGGGGGGATGCTCTGGATTTCGACCCTTATCAAGGATGAGCGGTATATCATTAAGGTTGCCGATACCGGGGAGGGTATGCCCGAGGAGGCGCTGGAACGGATATTCGAGCCCTATTATACGACCAAGGCGAACGGAACCGGGCTGGGGCTGACCATGGTGTACAAGATCGTTCAGGAACATTCGGGGACCGTGGAAGTGCAGTCCGTGCCGGATGAGGGGACGGTGTTTACGATTACCTTTCCGATTCCGCAGAAGGAGAAAAAGCTCCTTGGTTTTACCGATGAGGATAGAGCCTCCGAGGAGGTTAGATGAAATTCACCGTACTTATTATCGATGACGAAAAGAATATTCGGGAAGGCCTTGCCGCTGCCCTTGAGATGGATGGATATAAGATACTCCTTGCTGCCGATGGGAAGGAAGGGCTTGAGTATATCAAGCAGGGTGAGGCGGATCTGGTTATTACGGATTTGCGTATGCCCGGCGTTTCCGGCGAAGAGGTGCTTTCCCGTGTTGCCTCTGAGACTCCGGGGCTGCCGGTGATTGTGCTTACCGGACACGGTACGATTGAGACTGCGGTGACAGCGATGCGGAACGGGGCCTATGATTTTCTGACCAAGCCGGTGAATCTCGACCACCTTTCGCTCCTTGTGAAGCGGGCGCTCAAGAGCAGGGAGCTGACCTTACAGCACAAGCACTTGCAGGAGGAGCTTGAGGATCGGATGTCCTTTGAGTCCATCATCGGTAAGAGCGCTGAGATGCAGAAGATCTTCGAGATCGTCCGCAGGGTTGCGGCTACCAAGGCGTCGGTGCTGATTACCGGAGAGAGCGGCGTAGGGAAGGAGCTGATCGCCAATGCGATACACAACCTGTCTCCCCGGCGGGATAAACCTCAGATAAAGGTGCACTGCGCGGCTCTTGCGGAGAGCCTTTTGGAGAGCGAGCTTTTTGGGCACGAGAAGGGCGCCTTTACGGGGGCGGCAAACCGGAAGCGGGGACGGTTCGAGCTTGCCAATGGGGGAACCCTTTTTCTCGATGAGATCGGCGAGATAGACCAGAACGTGCAGATAAAGATACTGCGGGTGCTGCAGGACAGGAAGTTTGAGCGGGTGGGGGGCGAGGAGACCATCGAGGTGGATGTTCGGCTCATCACCGCTACGAATAAGGATTTGGAAAAGGAGATCGCCGACGGGAAGTTCCGGGAGGATCTCTATTACCGGCTCAATGTGGTGAACATCCATGTGCCCCCCTTGCGGGAGCGGAAGGACGATATTCCCCTTTTGGTGACCGCTTTTTTACAGGAATTTGCCCAGGAAAACGGCAAGGATATCGAAGGGATAGATGCCCGCGCTCGTGCTGCCCTCTACGGCTACGAGTGGCCCGGAAACATCCGGCAGCTCCGTAACTGTATCGAAAGCGCCGTGGTCATGAGCACCGGAAAATGTATCACCATGGACGATCTCCCCCCGACGCTGCGGCAGGTGACCGAGAGCGATTCGATCATCATTCCCATGGGGACGACGATGGAGGAGGCGGAGAAGACGATTATCCGTCAGACCCTCTTTGCCAATAACGGCAATAAGTCGAAGACCGCTGATGTGCTGGGGATAGGGAGGAAGACGCTGCACAGGAAGCTGGAGGAGTATGAGGAAAAGAGCAGTGAGCAGGGAGAAGGTAGAAAAGAGCAGTGAGCAGGGAGAAAAGAAGAAGGATAAAAAAATGAGAAAAGAGCAGGGAGCAAGTAGAAAAGAAAAATAGAAACGGGGGATTCCATGTGGAACGGAGTGCATGCTATGTGGAATGCGAGGGATTCCATGTGGAATGTGAGGGATTCCATGTGGAATGTGGGAGATTCCATGTAGAATGCGAGGGATTCTATGTGGAATGTGAAGAATTCCATATGGAATGAGAGAGATTCTATATGGAATGGATGGATTCTGTGAAAGAATCGGTTGATTCCATATGGAATGTGGGACATTCCATATACTGATTTGAGGAGGGAGTAGGAAGTAATGGCGAAGTTGTTTTTATCATCGTATTTTTCTGCGGCGGCGGGATTGTTTGAGGAGTTTACGGAGCATACTTGTGTGGGAAAAAAAGTGGTGTTTATTCCGACTGCATCATTGCCGGAGAAGGTAAACTTTTATGTTAAGAGTGATAAGAAGGCGTTGAGCAAATTGGGGTTGATTGTTGAAGAGCTTGAGATCTCGACGGCTTCGAAGGATGAGATTGAAGAGGCGATTGGTTCGGCGGATTATGTTTTTGTGGAAGGGGGGAATACCTTTTTTCTGCTGCAGGAATTGAGACGAACAGGGACTGATAAGCTGATTGTTGAGCATATATGCAAAGGGAAAACCTACATTTGGGTGTCTGCGGGGTCGATGATTGTTTCGAAAGATATAGCGTATGTGAAATATATGGATGATCCGTCGGTTGCCAAAGGGTTGAACGATGATTTTTCCGCTCTTGGGGTGGTTGATTTTTATGTGGTACCCCATTATACCAATTTTCCCTTTAAAAAGGCGGCTGAGAAGATGATTTCGGTGTATTCTGATACGCTGGATATGCGTCCGATTACGAATAAGCAGGCAGTTATTGTTGATGGTGATAGGATTGAAACGGTAACGGTTAAATAGGAGGGATAAAAATGGGAGGGGTTCGGAATGGTTCATGCAATTATTGATGAAAAGACATTTAAAGTGTTCCATGCTATGAAATGTCGAAGTTCTTATTACTCATTATTAAGGAGATAAGTATGGCCGATATGACCGAAGCAGAATATGATGCTCTTGATGAATTGTGGACGAACAATCCTCCTAAAGTTTCGGGGGATGGAAAAAACGGCTTTTTTATGCACCATAAAAACGAGATTGTTATTCTTGATGATGTTTCCGCTACATGGCTGCGTCTTAAATCCGAAATGACGCATAAATCAACCACAGAAATTATCGGTGAGTTAGTTCGTAAAGAAATAGCTGCGATTCCGGTATGATTAGATGATGCGGTTGAAACGGTAACAATTAAATAGGAGAAAGATAGATGGAATTACACACAGGTAATGGTTCAGGGAAAAAGGTTAGTAAGGTTACCCCTGTTATGGTGGTGCTTGCCGCTATACTGATAGTGGTTTTGGCGGTGCTGGGGACGACTTTTTTTATGGTTGACGAGACCGAGCAGGCGGTTCTGACACGGTTTGGGGCGTATCGTGTTACTGTGGGGTCGGGGCTTCATTTTAAGCTGCCCTTTGGGATAGATAAGCACTATACGGTTCCGACGAAGGTGGTGCAGACTGAGCAGTTTGGGTTTACCACGGTGCAGCGGGGGAACTCCTACACCTATCAGAACGATATTACCAGAGAATCTACCATGCTTACAGGGGATTTGAATATCGTCGATGTGGAGTGGATTATTCAGTACCGTATCATGGATCCTGCGGCGTGGCTTTTTAGTGTGAAGGAGCGGCAGCAGACGATACGGGATGTTTCCCAGTCGGTGGTGAATACCCTGGTGGGGGACAGAGCTATTCTGGATGTTATGGGTTCGGAGCGGTCGATTATCGAAAATACTGCTTTGGAGATGATGAATGAGAATTTTAGGCAGTTTAATCTGGGGATCAATATTATTGCGGTGAAGCTTCAGAATATCGTGCCTCCCGCAGGGGTTCAGGCGGCCTTTGAGGACGTGAACAAGGCGACTCAGGATATGAACAGGCTTGAGAACGAGGGGCGGGAGGCGTATAACGCCGAGATTCCCCGGGCTCAGGGAGAGCGGGATCAGCAGATTCTTATCGCACGGGGCTATGCGTCGGAGCGGGTGAACCGGGCGAAGGGTGATGTGGCGCGGTTTAATTCTATGTATGAGGAGTACCGCAAGTCGCCCCAGGTGACCCGGGAGCGGTTGTATCTGGAGATGATGGAAGAGGTCTTCAAGTCCCAGAAGAATAGTACCCTTATCGACAGGAATCTGGACAATATTCTTCCGGTTAAGAATCTTACTACAGGGAGCAGGTAATAATGAAGAAAGTAATAGTAACCCTTTGCGTTATCGTTGTAGCGTTGGTTGTTTTTTTGATGATGGGACCGCTGTACATTATTAATGAGGGAAGCCAGGTGGTGGTGACCCGGTTTGGTGAAATCGTTAACGCCCATTCCGATGCAGGGCTTCACTTTAAGGTGCCTTTTATCGATGTGGTTACCACTTATCCGAAGCTGATTCTCTCCCTCGACGG
>JAITWB010000098.1 GCA_031285525.1 Spirochaetaceae bacterium | reverse complement strand
TACAATGAGGTTCCATGACTGAACGAAACCGAATCCTGTACAGCATATCCCTCTCCGCACTGCTCTGGGCGCTCCTCATAACCCTTGCCCTGTTGGTACCCCTCCATCTGCCCCCCCCGGTCGAGGCGAAGTATAACGATGTCACCAGCCGCTTCGATCTCTCCCGAACCGAATCGACGGCTTCCTCTGGACCAGTTGCGTCAACAGCAGATGCTGCGTCAGCAGAGCCGGAGACCGCACCTGGCGCCGCTCTGGAAGAACAGTCTTCCCAGACTTCGGAAAACCAAGCCAGGTCTTCTGAGTCAATTCAGTCCCCTGAACCGGTGTCTCAGGACTCACGTCTGGCTGCCTTAGCTCCGACTCCACAGCCAAGCCCTGTTCCTCGGGCAGATATACCTCAAAGGGATACCCCCCGAACACCTGCACGGGAAACAGTTCCCGCTCCGGTGTTTGCTCCGACTCCGCAGACATCAGTTCCGCAACAAACCCCAACGCCAGAGCTTGCTCCAGTGCCGCAGCAGCTTGCGCCGGATTTGTCGTCGGGAGTGTTTCCTACGGCTCAAGCTGATTCAACCCGAACAGAGACAGCCCGTCCTGCGCCTCAATGGCCGGATGAGGAAGATTTTGCTGAATTCAGCAGCAGTTCCGCAAGTAATACGGCGGCGGTTACGACGAATACTACGGCTGTCCCGGAAACGGTCTTTTCAGGGACAGCAGGAAGCGCTGTTGCCGTACAGGATCGGGGCTCCTCAGTCTCCGGGACGGGACAGCGGAGCGATACTTCGTCGGATTCGGAATCCCTTTCCTCCTCCCTCGGCAGGATTACCGGAACGGCGGCAAACCGGGGAAGCTCAGGAGGCGGATCCGCTGAAGGAGCCCTCACAGCGGCATCTTCAGGAAGCGGCTCTGGTTCCGGTTCGGATGGCTCTTTCGCCGCTGTCGGCGGGGACGGGCAGAAGCGGCGGCTCCGGCAGCCCAGTGAGCCGGTAATCACCCTCTCGCCGGAGAGCGAAGCCCTCATCGGTTCTTCCATACAGGTGACCATCACTATCACCGTGCTTCCCAGCGGTATTGTTCAGCGCAGCGGTATCGAATTCAGCCCTGCAAGCGCCCTGAATCCCCAGGTACGGGACGAAATACGGAACCAGATAAGCCAGTGGCGGTTTGACCCGGGAGAAACTAATGGACAGGCAACCTTTGAATATAGTATAAAGAAGGAATGAGAGAATCGATTTCAGCTGTCGCCTTCGATATTGACGGAACATTGTATCCCAACTGGCGGTTATACATACGCATCATTCCCTTTTTTCTGGCAAACCTCAGATTATATATGCACTATAGTGCAGTACGCAAAATACTGCACCGAACGGCGCCGCTTCCTGACTTTTACGCCTATCAGGCGATTCTGCTGGCGGAGCGGCTGCACATCTCCCCAAAAGAAGCCCGGGAACTCATTACCAGCAAGGTCTATGACAAACTGGCGGTGTACTTCAAGAAAGTGAAACCCTACCAAAATGTGGAGGAGACCTTTCTCCGATTCCGGAAAGCGGGACTCAAGCTGGCTATACTATCCGATTTTCCGCCTGAGCAAAAGGGCGATATCTGGGGGGTGCGGGGTCTCAGTGATGTGGTGCTGGGGTCGGAAGAATGCGGAGCCCTCAAGCCTTCATCCTATCCCTTCGGTATACTTTCTCAGGAACTGGGGATACCTCCCGAGCGGATTCTTTATGTGGGAAACAGTATCAGATCCGATATCGAGGGGGCTCGAAGCGCAGGAATGAAAACCGCCTATATTATGCCCCTTTGGCGGCGGCTTTTGGGTTTAAAACTGAAGCAGGCGGATATTTCCTTCGGAACCTATCGTCAGTTAGCGAATATTGTGTTAGAATAGAAGAAATTGCAAAGCCCTCTGGGGTTTTGCCTTTCTTCAGAGAAATAATAAAATTGATTCCTGGGAAAAGGTGGGGAACTCATGTCTTTTTTTGATTTTGGCGATATTTTGACCCTTGGCATAACGCTGCTCCTTGTTTTTTTGTTTCGTTATCTCGACCGCAACAATCGTTCCCTTGAGAAGATCAAGAAATTCACTGATAAAGCGAAGTCCGACTTTGATGAACATATTAGCAACCGATCTCAGGGGCTGCAGGACGCCTCGGTGGATCTGTCGGTACAGCAGACTCAAGCCCTGGCGGCGGTAAAGCGGCTCGATGAGATGCGGGACAACTTCGACGCTGATTCCGAGCGGCTCACCGATTTTACCCAGCGGATCGGTGTCATCGAGACACAGATCTCCTCCTACGATACCGCCCTCAGGAATCTCGCCGACATGACCGCCCGCACCGAGGAAAACCTCAAGCGGCTTTCTTCTGAGTCGGAATTCGCCGACAGGCTCAACAGAAAACTCAAAGACGCTCAGGATATGATCGCCCGGGTAGACAAGGGTATTCCCGGATTGCGCCAGAAATTTACCGAAGAGAATGCCGCCCAGCTCGATGAACTCAAGCGCCTCATAGTCCTTGAGCTTTCGGGACAGCTGGAAGGAATCAAACAGAAAATCGCAGAAACCGATGCCCAGGCGCAGACCGTCATCGGCTCGATAGAACATACTCTGGAGAACTCCTTCTCCAACGCCGTTCACAAGGCGGAAACCCTGGAGCACGAGGTATTTCAGAAACTGGAAGAACGTTCCGAAACCCGGGCTTCTGCTTATCGCCACGATCTGGATCAGAAGAGCGCCGAACTGCAAAAGCTCATCAAGGAGCAGGTTGACGAGACCCAAGGCTATGCCAAGGACTTTATCTCCGAATGGCAGGATGAGGCTTCGAGTTACCTTGAGGGTATGCGGGCGGAGATTCAGGATCTGAACCGGAAACACGAAGATGCCCTGTCGGTGCTGGAAGCGAAATATCGGGAGACCTCCCGGTTCGTGGAAAGCGGCAGCGATGAGATATCGGTTCGTCTGCACCAGCTCGATGTGGACAGCACCTCACAGATAAGCAGTATCACCGAAGCGCTGGATGAGCTGCAGGGACGGGTTTCCTCCGATTCCAGCAGGCTTGAATCGGAGCTTCTTGAGATGCAGACCCAGCTGAGGTCCAAGTTCGAGGAAGATTTTGCCCTTTTTGATGAGAATTCGGCATCCACTCTGGACAGCCTTGCCAAAGAGATCAGCGAGAAGAAAACAGCCCTCGAAAACGATAGCCGGCGTGCCTTCGCGGAATTCGTTTCCGACTTCAATACCAAGATCGGGGAACTCAAAGCGGGCACCGAAACTGCGGTGCAGAATCTCGCTTCTTCTATAGAAGAAAAGACCGGCTCTGTTGCGGATAAGGCTGATGAAACCTTTGCACAGCTCTCCGAACGTATGCAGGAACTGGACGGGCAAACGGTTTCCAAAATGGAAAACCTTTCCGCGCAGATGGATACTTTGGAGGCGCGTTTTACTTCCGGCGCAGGCAGTCTCGAATCGGAACTAAAAGATCTCGAATCCCGGCTCCGCACTGAAATCGAAGAAAACTTTACCTCCTTTGACGAGCGTTGTGTACAGACCCTGAACAGCCTGTCTCAGGCGGTGGATAAACGAACCGCCGCCGCCGCTGACGAAGCCCAGGGGAAACTGGAAACCCTTTCGGCGGAACTGGACAAAAACCTCTCCGGTATCAGAAGCCAAACCGAGTCTGCGGTACGGGAACTCTCATCAGCGCTTTCGGAGAAGACCGGAGTTGTCTCAGAGGAAGCCGACAGGATATTGGCGGAACTCGCCGCCGTTGTGCGTGAGAAGAACAACGCCATGACTGCTCAGGTTCGGGAACTTGAGGCTCAGACTTCCGGCAAGATGGACGGAATTAACAGCCGGGTCGAAGCGGTGGAACAACAGATCTCCTCGGATGCGGCGATGCTGGAAGCGGAACTCCGGGAACTGGCGGCGCAGCTGCGGACCAAGCTGGAAGGGGATATTAATACCCTTGACGAGAACTGCGGGAAGGCGCTGGAGTCGATCGCTCAGGCAATGCAGGAGCGCGCAAGTACGGCAGAAACCGGGGCGGAAACACAGATTGCCCGCTTTGCCAGGGAGATGGGAGATCGGATGGAGCATATCAGATCCGATATGGACGATGCCGTCAATTCCCTCGCCGCCGCCATGAGCGAGCGGTCTACCCAGGCAGAAGCAGAGGTTCAGGCCTTCTGCGGTGAAATAAGCGGACAGGTGCGGG
>JAITWB010000028.1 GCA_031285525.1 Spirochaetaceae bacterium | reverse complement strand
ATGTGCGGGAGGTATTCACCCGCAGAAGCAGGGAACTGGGCTCACCGCTCCTCTTCGTCGATGATATTCTGAAGGACTCGGCCTTTTCTCTTGGCCCTGAAGGTATGGATATACGCCTCGATTTCGGAACCAGCGGACTGTTCAGCCGTCCCTTGAAAACACGGCTCAGGCTTCCCGGACGGATACAAGTACAGAATGCGGCTCTTGCGGCGGCGGCGGTAAAGACGGCTCTCCCCGAAGCGGACGAGTCTATTATCGAAGAAGGACTCTCTCAGGCTATCCTTCCGGGACGTTTTGAAATGCTCTCTGCGGCTGAATCAGGATACGGCATCCCGGTGGTTCTCGACGGCGCCCATACGTCAGGCAGTATTGCTCTTACAGTCGAAACCTTTTTCTCCCTCTGGAAACCTCCGGCGCACCTCCTCTTTGCCTGCGCCGCCGACAAGGACGTGAAAACCATTGCCCGCTCTTTCTCTCATGGGTTTACAGAGGGAACATCCCCTGGATTTCCCCATATGACCCTCACTATTCCGGGTTTGCATAAAAAGTCGGACATAGAGAAGGCAGCTCTGGCGTTTAAGGAAGTGTTCTCTGGTACCGATGTGGAGATTCGTGTCATGCCGGACTTTAATGAGGCAATTCCGTCAGCCTTCGATCAGGCGCGCAGCGCAGGGGTTCCTCTCCTCGTTGCAGGCTCTTTCTATTTGGTGGCAGAGGTGAAGAAAAGCCTGATCCTCACAAACTGAGCGTAATTCATGGAACTACCGTTACAGAAGAATCTCCCCTTGTAAATACAGTGAAGCCTTTCCGGCTATGAGAACCCGCTCGCCTGAGTCTTTGCAGTACAGCGTTCCGCCCCGGGATGACAATTGCCGGGCAGTCATTTCTGTTTTTCCAAGCCGCTCTGCCCAGAAGGGTATGAGGGTGCAGTGGGAAGATCCGGTAACCGGGTCTTCAGGAATGCCTGCATCGGGGGCGAAGTAGCGGGAGACGAAGTCATAAGCGGAGTGTTGTTCCGCCGTGGAACTGCGTTCCGCCTTTGCAGTGACGATCACTCCGAAGCAGTTGGGTATCTCCATCATGAGAGCCATGTTGGGGCGGAGATCCCTCACTGCCGCTTCGCTGGGGAGAACCAGCATGATGTCCCGTGAACGGTAGGCTTCCAGAACGGAGTCTCCGAAGACTTGTCTCATCAGGGGAGTGACTGCTTCCGGGACGGGTTTTCTCGAAGGGAAGTCCATCTCAAAGAGGTCTCCCTTTTTCGTCACATGCAGGATACCGCTGGCAGTATTGAAGGTGAAATCCCTGCGCTCCGGCTCGACAAAGCGGGAAAGGATAAAGGCGGTTGCCAGGGTCGCATGACCGCAGAGGTCTATCTCGGTTTCCGGGGTGAACCAGCGGAGATCCCAACTGCCGCCGTTTTTCACCGGGAAGGCGGTTTCGGCGAGGTTGTTCTCCATGGCTATGCGCTGCATCAGGGGCTCATTGAGTTTCTGATCAGACAGGTAGACTCCGGCGGGATTTCCGGTAAAGGGTGTCTCCGCAAAGGCGTCAACAACAAAGTAGTTCATAGTTTCTCCTGATTAACGTACAACCATAAGTCCAAGATGCTGCTCCATAGCATCAAAATCCCGATCATTGTGTAGTAAAGGAAATCTATATTTGATACAAAAACTTGCAATAAATACATCTATCGTTTTACGGATGGTGATTCCCTTTTTGCGAAGTAATCTGAAATTCTGCGCAGCCCTGAGCGCCATCTCCTTCCCCAGAAAGTCATAGTATTCAAGGCTTTCCATAATTGCCTGAGCCTGATCATGGTCCCGATCATTTCGAAATCCCTGAAGCAATTCAGCGATTATGACATCTCCTGTAACGACACGGTTATTAAGCAATGCCTGATCAAGCAAATCTGTATGACAGGCATCAACGCCCCGAAAATAGTCTATCCAAACAGACGTATCTGCTACGATCATTAATCAAGCCTCATTTGTTCCAAATCCCCTTCCCATTGCAGCTTCCCCCTGAATTGCCGTATATCAGCTTGTTTTTTTACCAGAACCAACAAACGGAGGGCTTCTTCTACGGTCTCTTTCTTCGTCTTAAATCCTGAAATTACTTGAGCTTCATTCATAAGGGTATCGTCAATGATAATATTTGTTCTCATCTCATCCTCCGATGTGTATCAATATATATATTATACACATTTCCAAATGGTTTGGCAAATGAAAAAGAGACGCCATAAGAGAAAAATGTTATTCCGGGATTTTGCACACATCAACCCATCCTGCCGAACCGGCAGGGCCTGAATACTCCGCAAGTTCCTCAGGGGTAACCTCTATCGCCGAGTTTGCGCTGCCGCAGGCGGGGAAGACGGTTTGGAACCGCTGTAATGATATGTCGAGAAAAACTGCAACCTCTTCGGGAATGCCGAAGGGACAAACCCCGCCGACTGCGTGACCTGTGGCGTTGAGGGCTTCATCCGGGGTGAGCATGGAGGCTTTGAATCCGAAGCGTTCCCGGAATTTCTTGTTGTCCACTTTTGCGTCCCCTGCGCAGACCAGGAGCATTGCTCCCGGCGCGCTCTGTTCAGCGGATGCATCCTGTAAGGGAACCTTGAAGGAAAGGCTCTTCGCTATGCGGGCGGGGATTACCCCGAAGGCTTCTGCGGCGAGAGCCACCGTTGCCGAGGACTCTTCGGCTTCAAGAATATCCGTGTCCCGTCCCCAGCGGGCGAGGTGCTGCCTTACTCGTTCAATAGCCATTACCGTTTATTCTCCGTATAGGTGTTCGAACTCGTGCATCTTCTCCATGGCGCGCTGTTTGCACTGACCGCAGCTGGTGCCGATCTTGGTACGGGCCTGAATGTCTTCCCAGCTCCGGTCCCCGGCTTTGTAGGCGTCTTCAAGGTCACGGTCGGTAACGTTGAGGCAGGTACAGATGACTTCTACGTGTTCCTGCCCTGCAAGAGGAGGGAGATTGTTCTTTTCAAGGTAATCATCGATAGCCGCCCGGAGCGCTTTGTCTCCCAGCACGGAACAGTGAATCTTGTTCGAGGGTAAGCCTTCGAGTTTTGCCACAATATCCTCGGGGGTAAGCTTGTAGGCATCGTCGATGGACATCCCTTTCACCGCTTCCGAGAGGATCGAAGTGGATGCGATGGCGCTGGCGCATCCGTAGGTTTTCCAGCGGATATCGCAGATCGTTCTTCCGCTGATACGCAGGAGGATCAGCATCTGATCTCCGCATTTTATATTTCCCACCATCCCCTTGCCGTCGTGGTTCCA
>JAITWB010000262.1 GCA_031285525.1 Spirochaetaceae bacterium | reverse complement strand
CTGGATGCTGTCCGGCTGGAGGAACTGTATTGCTTAATCAAAGGGAAAAATAGTTATACAACAATTATTCGCGCCGCAGATGATGATCAGATTCGTGCTTTATATGAAGGCGGCGATTTACTTGGTTATTTATGGAGTCATAATTTATTGATAGAGGGTGTTTAAGAATGGTAGTCATCCTTACAGAAGAACCGTCTATGCAACTATTTCTCGAAACGCTTATATCACGGTATTATCCGAATTTGTTATTCAAAGTAATTCCGCATCGAGGTAAGCAGGATCTTGAAAAACACATTCCCAAAATTCTTAAATCATGGCATGTTCCAAATTCACATTTTCTTATAGTTCACGATCAAGATAGCTGGGATTGCCGTACATTAAAAAACAATCTGCAATCCATATGCAATGCCATTCGTCCGGGTGTTGTTGTGAGAATTGCCTGTGTGGAACTTGAAGCATGGTACTGGGGAGATTTGCTTGCAGTTGAACAAGCATTTGGCAGACATGATTTGCAGTCCTTATCGGGAAAATCCAAGTATCGAATTCCTGATAGCATTGTAAATCCAAAGGATGAATTACGCAAACATCTTCCCCATTACGAGCAATTGGATGGAGCAAAAAGAATAGCGGAATATGCTATGATTGATCGTAATACATCAAATAGCTTTCAGGTATTTATCAAAAGTTTACAAGGGATAGCACACTCACTTACATCCGCATAGCAATCAACTTCCAAGCAAAAACCATATTTCCATACTTGCAGGGGAATCGGTTACGCCGGTATACTTTTCAGCGGAGAAAGGCTGTATACCCAAATTATGCCCCGGAAGCCATGTTTCCAAAAGATACTTCAAAGCCTTATCGATAGCGTAGGTGCGAAGCTCTGTGAAGGTTTCCGCTTCAAATTGACACACGGCGTATTCTCCGGCGGGCAATTGCCACTCGGTATATCCTGCCGTATTTTTTGTTTCAGCGGAGGTATGATTTCCGGGGGATGCTTGCGCGCCTGCGAAGTAGACGAAGGTTCCGTCGTTATCGCCGCCCAGCATGGATGCGCCTAATTCTATACCCTTCGGTATAAGATTTTGAAGGATCTCCTTTTGCCGATGAAAGTCATCCCAAATCTGACCCGGTCCGCTTATACCGGTTTTTTCACCAAAGGTTGCCTGATCGATAGAGATCTTACCTGAGATGCCGATATAGGTTTCCGGTGTGTTCAGTGTTCTGCGGGTAATCTCTATCACGATATCGTCTGTGATAAGAGGCACACCTTCGTCAACCATGGTGTAGTTAAGGAGCAATTCCGGCTTCATCACGTAATTCAGATGAACCGGGTTCTCCCGGTATTTTTCCGGGGTTATGCCGAAGGCGGCTTTGAATGTTTTGGTAAAATGCTCGTGGCTGTTAAAGCCGTAATCCAGGGCAATATCGAGGATACGCTTGCTCTTATCGGCAAGGCTGTCACAGGCCCGTGCGAGTCTGCGCATTTTGATATAGTCGCTTACCGGACGTTTTACCAGGCGGGAAAAGAGCCGCTGAAAATAAAAGGGCGAAAGGGCGGCAATCTGTGCAAGCTCTTCCGGTGAATGGCTCTGAGCGATAGTTTCTTATATATAGTTCAAAACCCTTTGTATTGATTCCCATGCGTGCATATAACAAACCTCCGTTATCTCTTCTGTGATTGTATTCTATAGGATAAAACACCTTCCCGCTTGTCTGCCAATGCCTTTTTTCGTATTTCTCAAAACTATTTCTTGACAGATTACTCCAATCATTGTATACTCAACAAGTTGAATATACAATGATTGGAAGGTAAATAGAATGTCGCTCAAACATGGACTACTGGGATTGCTGAACTACGGTTCTATGACGGGATACGAACTGGACAAGGCGTTCAGGGATTCTCTCGATTTCTTCTGGCAGGCTAAGACCAGTCAGGTGTACCGAGAGCTGGATACTATGGAAGGTTTAGGCTGGCTCACCAGCGAGCGGGTTATTCAGAGTGAAAAGCCGAATAAGCGGGTGTACACCATTACGGACAAAGGCAAAGAGGAGCTGACAAACTGGCTACTTATGTCGGAGGCGGATATTGCCGACGCCATGCGGACGAAGAGCGCTTTTTTGATGCGTATCTTTTTTGCCGGGGAATCCAGCGATGAACAGGCGCTGGAGGCGCTTCGCGCCTACCGCAGCCGATGCCTTGAAGAGGCGCAGAAAATGTCCGCCGCCTGGGAAGCAATGCCCCAATATGAAACATGGGTGAACGATGCGGGGAAAACACGGTATTGGAAAATTGCTGCGATGTACGGCGATACCTATTTCCGCGCCGGGATTGAGTGGGCGGACAAGGCGATAGCCTTTCTGGAGAAGGGCGGAATAAATTCCGAGGAAAAAACATGAAAGTACTGATTATTAACGGTTCGCCCAAAGGCGAAAAGAGTAACACCATGAAACTGACCCGTGCCTTTGCAGAAGGGGCGGGATGGACAGATGCGGAAATCATCGAGACCGTAAAAGCTGATATCAAAAGCTGCCGGGGATGCTTTGCCTGCTGGAACAAAACTCCCGGAGCCTGCGTCATCAAAGACGGCATGAGCAGCGATATCCTCCCGAAGATCATTGCAGCCGATGTGATCATCTGGGCCTTCCCGCTCTATTATTACAGCGTTCCCGGGGGACTGAAAAATCTCATAGACCGGCAATTGCCGCTAAACCTGCCCTATATGGCGGAAGGCGCTGAAAGCGGCGGTCATCCGCCGAGGTATGACCTGAGTCATCAAAAGCACATCGTTATTTCAACCTGCGGCTTCTGGACCGCCAAAGGCAACTATGGCGGCGTTACCGCAACCTTTGATCACTGTCATGGTGAGGGAAACTATACCTCTCTTTTCTGCGGACAGGGAGAGTTATTCACTATTGCGGAACTGAAACAACGCACCGATGCGTATCTGAGCATTGTCCGCCGTGCCGGAGCGGAATATGCAGCCGGAGGAATTCAGGCTGACACCTCTGAAGAACTTGCAGAACCCTTGTTTCCGAGGGATGTCTTTGAGAAGGCGGCGGATGCTTCCTGGGGGATTGAACAGAACACGGATTCGGCTGCGACTGCAGCGGAACTTTCCGATGACAGCTTGAAATTTACCGCCCAGATGGCGGCCTTTTACAAACCTGACGGCACGGATCGGGTGCTGGAAATGCATTACACGGATATCGATAAAACCTATCAGATTGTAATGACCTCAAAGGGTGCGGAAGTCATAGCAAAGGATTTCAAGCCCTACACTACCAGAATCGAAACGCCTTACACAGTGTGGCGAGCCATCTCACGGGGCGAGATTACCGGACAGGAAGCGTTGTTTCAACGGCAATATACGGTCCTGGGGGATTTTAGCCCCATGCTGAAATGGGATGACTTGTTTGTCATGTCGGTACCGAAAAAAGAAAACAGCGCAGAATCGGATAAGACAAAAACGAACGAACATATTCAGCGTAAAACAAACATGACGGTACTGCTTATCCCCTGGATCGTTATCTGGGTAGGAATGGCGATACATCCAACCATCGGCAGCGCCGCAGGGATCATCACAGCGGCACTCGTGCCGTTACTCTGGCTGTGTTTCAAACCCGTGGTCTTTGAACAGATAACGCTTCCCGTCATTGCAGGTCTTTCGCTGGCGGTCTTGTTCGGCGTAGACACCAGACTCATTGTTCCTGCGGCTTATCTGCTTTTCGGCATGATGTGGTTCATCGGCGCTTTTACCAAAATACCGTTGACCGCCTATTACAGCGCATCAGGCTACGGCGGGGCAAAGGCTTTTGCGAATCCCCTCTTTGTCAGGACAAACCGTATCCTGACCGCCGCCTGGGGGATCTTATACCTTATTACGCCGATCTGGACGTATATCATTATGGGAACAAGTCTTTCACCATGGATCGGGTTAATCAATAACATTTGTCCTATTTTACTGGGCATTTTTACTGCCTGGTTCCAGAAATGGTATCCTGCACATTTTGCAAAAAAAGGAGATACGCAAAACTAAAACCGCAAAACAACCTTATTGGTCGTGCAAGATATAGCTTCGGCTAAAAAAACAAGAAGGAGTAAGGCTATGAAAAGAAGTATGGTACTTCTGGTTTTGTTTGTCATCGGTGTTGGATTTGTATCAGCCAACACCCTGACAATCCGTGTGGAAAATGCCGATGTCGGCAAGGGGCTGCTCATGATAGGGCTTGCCAATGACGAAGAGAGTTTCTCCGGGACGTTTTTCAGAAGGCAAAAAATGGAGGTTACTGACAAGGAAACAATCGTCATCTTTGAAGATTTGCCAAAGGGTCAGTATGCAGTATCGGTGTATCAGGATCGTAATGGCAATGAAAAATGTGATTCCACTATTTTTGCCATTCCCACGGAAAAATACGGATTCAGTAACAGTATACGCTTGCCGAGTTTCAAAAGAAGTTCCTTTGCTCTTGACGGTGAGATGACTATCACCATACGGATACGATAAGAGGAGTCGGAGTATGAAAAAAAGTATATTTGCGATTACCCTGTTATGTGTGATAGCGGCTTCCTCCTATGGGGAGATTATATTGTTCCGCCCCCATTCGAGTATCGGATATCTGTCTTCCGATGAGGTTAAGGGATTTGCAGCCCGGAGATAATCCATTCGGGATTTACTCTCATTTAGGATTTGAATATAAATTCACCAAGTATATTAATATCGCCATTATGTATCAAAGCAATATGGTTTTCAGCAAGAGCCTTATTCAGCATAATGCGTTTTATGTTGGATTGGGAATACAGTTATGATCTTACCTGATCCCAGTCGAGGC
>JAITWB010000227.1 GCA_031285525.1 Spirochaetaceae bacterium | reverse complement strand
CAAACTCTTAGAATATAATGTACGCCTCGGAGACCCCGAAACCCAGGCAGTCCTGCCTTTGATGGAGTCGGATTTTGCCGATCTCTGCCGCGCCATAACCGATGGAACCCTGGATACCTTTCCCCTTGCCTGGAAGAAGGGCTTTGTCTGCGCTCCCGTAGCGGTTTCAGGCGGATATCCGGGCAAGTACGGAAAGGGCTTTCCCATAACGATAGACAGCGCAAAGGTTGCAGACACCGGGGCTAAGATATTCATCGCCGGAGCTACGGCTCCGACCGGTGTTGAAGCTCCGACCAGTGCCGTACCGGGAGCGGATGACGCTTCTCTGGTAACTTCCGGCGGGAGGGTGCTCTCTGCGTCCGCTTTTGGTTCAACCATGGAGGAGGCTCGGCAAAATGCCTATGCCGCCCTCTCAAGTATATCCTTTGAGGGAATGGGCTTTAGGCGTGACATCGGACTGCCCGGAGCCGCTGAGTCCGGGGACTTATAGTTGAAAGACAGCAGAGGCAGGAGCTTTTCCCTTCGAGAATGCTCTCTTGCGGAGACTGCCCCTGGAGCGGGACCTTCGGATCTGGACGCTCTCATGGTTGTGGAGGAGACCGCCTTTGAGGAGGGGATTCGGGAAAACCGGGAGACCTTCCTCCGGCGGATTCAGGCTTTTCCGGGAGGATGTCTCCTGCTTATCTCTGAAGAAGGACGAACCCCTATAGGATATTTCTGCGGTGAACTCTGGGAGCGGTTTGACCCGCCCTTTACCCCTGAGCGGTTTACCCTCGGTCATTCGGCGCTGGAGAGCCACTCTTCTGTAGGGACTGTTCTCTATATCTCATCCATGGGACTTCTGCCTTCATACCGGGGGGGAGGTCTCGGGGGACTGCTCTTTAACGGTTCCGTGGAGTATATCCTTTCCCGCAATCCCCGGATAGAAAAAGCCGTCCTCTTGGTGAATGAACGCTGGGAAGGGGCGTATTGTATATACAGTAAGGCGGGTTTTGCAGAGATAGGTCGATTGAAGGATTTTTTCACTCCTCAAGGCGCTTCAGGAAACACCCCATCAGACGGGATTATTATGGAGAAAAAACGATGACCCCTGAGGGCTGGAAGGCTTTTTGCCGTTTTAGAACAGCGTTCAAAGAACAGACTGCCGAATGGGCTGCCCTTGAGCCGGAACTGCATCCCTTACAGCTTGCGGCGGCAGCGGACAATCATACCCCCGCTTATCCCCTTGAGACCTCGGTAGTGTATAACACGGCGCTGGACGAAGTAACCGAGACCGATGATATCCGCCTCATCGTGGTTGGGGATAATCCGGGAAAGGATGAGCAGCGGCAGGTGAACAGGCGGTATCTCGTAGGGCAATCCGGGAAGATCGCCGAGGGCTTTTTTCGCAAGAACCCTGAATTGGGGATCGATTTTCGAAAAAATGTCATCATTCTCAATAAAACTCCGGTTCATACGGCAAAGACGAAGGAACTGGGCTTTCTCGTCAAAAACGGCTCTCCCCAGGTTGTCCGCCTTATAGAGGAGAGTCAGCGGTGGATGGCTCTCCATACAGCGGAGCTCAGTTCTGCGCTGGGCTGTCCCCTTTGGCTGGTGGGATATTCTGAACTGGGAGCAAAAAAACTGTTTGCCCCCTACCGGGAGACACTGATACAGTTCTCTGTACCGGTGTACCTGTTTCAGCATTTTTCGATGAACCGTTTTGCTATCGATTTGGCTCAAAATAGAGATATGTCGCTTTCTCTTGCAGAGAATCTGGAAAAACTGGGACTCCGACATCGACGCGAAATACTGTTTATTTGACATAAAACACTACAAACCCGTGGTATACTATATGAACCATTATTATTACTTTGAGGTCATGTAGTTAGAGGGAGAACATATGAAGATTAAATTCAAATTGAGTTTACTGGTTATCGCCATTATTGCAGTCGTTGTAGCAGGGATAGCGTCATTGTCCCTGTATCAGGCAAGCAATATAAGCCGAGACTTGAGCATCCGAAGCGCTACCAATCTTGCTGCGCAGCAGGCTGAATACTGGAAAGGCCGTGAAGACAGCTATATACGAATGCTTCGTACTCTGGCAAATATAATGGCGGATTATGAAGATATGTCGCCGGATATCAGACGGGATCGTTTTGACAGTATGCTTCGGGGAACCATAACATCGGAACCCAGCGTTATTAATCTCTATACCGTATGGAAACCTAATGCAGTAGACGGAATGGATGCCGCATATAGAGACCGGGTTGGGTCAACCGAAACAGGGCAGTATGCCATAGCCTACACTATGGAAACCGGAGCGCTCACAGCCCGTGCTACTACCGATGTTGCAGCATCTATGGCTTATATCAATGGTCCCAATGCAAAGCAGGATAGAATAGAGCAGCCTTTTTATAGAAAACTGGTAAATGGAAAAGAAACCTATCTGGTCAGGATCATGGTTCCGATTATTAGTTCTGTGTCCAATCAAACCGTAGGCGGCGTTGGTATTCTGTTGGATATAGGAGCCATACAGGAAGCGGTACAGGAAGTAATACGGACTACCTCAGATATTGCGTCGCTGGCGATTTATTCCAGCAATGGCTTCATTCTGGGGAATTTGAGGCCTGAAAATGTCGGCCAGATGATGACCGAAGCGGAGACTGTCTATGGCAATTATTTAGACGAGGCCAGTAACGCCGTAGCGGAAGGGGCTCATTTTGCTGCAAGCTCCTATTCGTATGTTCTTAATACCAATGTTGAAATCATTATGTATCCCTTTAGATTAGGTAATTCGTCTATGACCTGGACTGTTATGGTTGCTCTTACAGATTCGACCATTATGGCTCCGGTAAAACAGTTGTCCTCTTTTATACTTCTTATAGCGCTGATCTCTGTAGCCGCTGCGGCAATTATCACCTATTTTGTCCTCCACTATACGACCAAACCGATAGTTACGGTAACAGAAAACCTCAAAGAGATTGCTCAGGGCGAGGGAGATTTGACCCGTACCATCTCTATTAAGGCTAAAGACGAGACCGGAGAACTTGCCCACTATTTTAACCAAACCCTGGAGAAGATCAAGAATTTAGTGATCATCATCAAGCAGCAGTCTCTGACCCTCTTCGACATCGGTACCGAACTTGCCAGTAACATGACCGAAACAGCCGCTGCGGTCAATGAGATTACCGCCAATATCCAGAGCATCAAAGTCCGGGTCATCAATCAGAGCGCCGGCGTTACCGAGACTAATGCGACCATGGAACAGATTACCGAGAATATCACTAAACTGAACGGTCATGTAGAAAAACAGACCCTCAGCGTATCTCAGTCTTCTTCGGCTATCGAAGAGATGCTGGCAAATATTCAGTCGGTTACCCAGACATTGGTTAAGAATGCGGATAACGTACAGACTCTTTCCGGCGCATCTGAGGTAGGCCGCAGCGGCTTGCAAGAGGTGGCAGTAGATATTCAGGAGATTGCGAAGGAATCGGAAGGCCTTTTGGAGATAAACTCGGTGATGGAAAACATTGCCAGCCAGACGAACCTGCTTTCTATGAATGCCGCCATCGAAGCCGCCCACGCCGGAGATGCGGGAAAGGGCTTTGCGGTTGTCGCCGACGAGATCCGCAAGCTGGCGGAAAGCTCCGGAGAGCAGTCCAAGACCATCAGCAATGTACTCAAGAAGATAAAGAGTTCCATCGACAAGATTACGGTTTCTACGGATAACGTGCTTGCCCGGTTTGAAGCCATCGACGGCGGCGTCCGGACTGTTTCCGATCAGGAGGAGAATATCCGCAATGCCATGGAAGAGCAGGGTGAGGGAAGTCAGTTAATACTCGAAGCCATCGGACAGGTAAATGACGTTACCCAGCTGGTAAAGGGCAGCACCATGGAGATGCTTGAGGGTTCCAAAGAGGTTATCCGGGAGAGCAAGAACCTCGAACGGGTCACCCAGGAGATCGCCGGAGGCATGAACGAAATGGCGTCCGGTTCGGATCAGATCAATATTGCGATACACCGGGTCAATGAATTGACCAGCCAGAACCGGGAAAACATCGATATGCTGATGAAGGAAGTTGCCCGGTTTAAGGTTGAGTAAATGGTTGCCGAGACCTTCTCCGCCTGATACAATTCAGGATAATGAAACAAACATATAGCGTTTCCTTCGGGATAGCGGTTCAGCGTTTTTTGGTTCTATTGCTGATAGTTATGCTCCTGCTCATCGCAGGGGTCACCCTCTGGGCCTTTGTTTCCGGTACAGCCGTGCCGGGACAGGGCTTAAGACGGGGAGATCCCTCGCCGGAAGCCGCTGCGGAGCGGTTTTTGGAGACCCAGGAGATACTGTTTGAAGAACTCGGCAGACTCCGGGCAATTACTGCAGACGATCCGCCCATAACAGTCATTATTACTCCTTATTTTCCCTATCCGGAAGGGGATACAGCCTTTCAGGAGGAACTGCTCCAGAAAACCCGGCAGCTCCGTTCCCTTATTACGGACTATTTCTCACGGCTCACCATGGAAGACATCCTTGCCAGAGGGGAGCAGTCGGTAAAGGCTGAACTGCTGCAGGGAATAAACAGCTCTCTCGTTCTGGGCGCAGTAGACAGATTATATTTCAGTGACTATATCTTTCTCGAATAAACTGGTGGTGATGCAACTTTTCTTTGTTTTACCGTGTCAATACTGAGAGCGTATAAAACG
>JAITWB010000085.1 GCA_031285525.1 Spirochaetaceae bacterium | reverse complement strand
TCGAAGTCCTCATCATGAACGATGAGATCGACGACATCATCATCCCCTCCATCGGCAAATACAAGGATTTCGACCTCAAGGCGGTAAACCGCGCAGGTTCCGACGAGGAGCTCGGGGGCGATAACAAGGCGGACACGAAGAAGAAGGAAAAGGAATTCAAACCTGTCGTCGAAAAGGTGAAAAAAGCCCTCGGCGAGAAGGTAAAGGATGTCCGCCTCTCCAAACGCCTGGCAGATTCCCCCTCCTGTATAGTGGTGGACGAAAACGATCCCTCCCTCCAGCTTGAGCGGATGATGAAAGCCATGGGACAGCAGGGAATGGGCGAAGTAAAACCGATTCTGGAAATTAACGGCGATCATCCTCTGGTGAGCGCCCTCAAAGACAGCGCAGATGACAGCTATATCGCCGACGTCTCGGCAGTACTGCTGGATCAGGCTCTCCTCGTGGGAGGGGCAGAACTCGCCGACCCGAACGATTTCGTCAAACGAATAAACAGGCTGCTGTCGAAGTAACAGGAATTTTAACGAAAAAGGCTGTCGGGAAACTATTCCTGACAGCCTTTTTTTACATTAAAATAGTATATTAAAATATTTGCAGAGAAAGAAAAATTGTGTTACACTGGTCTCGCAATTTAGCGTCTGTGACAAGCAGACACATGTGGTTGGGTAATAAACAACACGATAAGTACTGATTTTTGAATCAACATTTATCTTCGCTGATTTTACAACTCAGAGAGGAGGAAATGAATACATATGTTAAAGGATAATCAAAGATGAAACGAATTGCATTGTTCAGTATGACGGTAGCTCTGTTATGTACCGTTGCAGGCGCTTTTGGGCAGACAAACCCCGTCAGGGAGTATGTCGGATTAATCAACGAAACCTATCACCCCGATGCGGTTGAGTACATTAAAAAACAAAAGGAAGATTTAATTTCAAAGGGCATGTCCTCGGACTCTGCCGAATTCTTTGATGAGTACCTCAAAGGCAGCTCCGGCTCAGGATTTGTCTACGTTGCCGATGACGGTTCCAATTACGTTATCACCAACTACCATGTTATCAACGGTTCCTATACCAATTCCATCACCTTCGAAAATCAGGAAGGGGAAAAACAGATCTACGAAAACCTCCGCATTATCGCCGCAGATAAAGATATCGATATAGCGGTTCTTGCCTTTGCAGACGATGCAAAACCCTTTACCAACGGACTCCCCTTTGCGACAGGATTGCTCGAAGAGGGCTCTGATGTATTTGCCGCCGGATTTCCCGGTCTCGGCAGGGATGTAATATGGCAATTCAGCAGAGGTGTAGTCTCCAATGCGTCAGTCAAACTTCCGCCGGAAAAAGATGAAGCCCCAAATGCAGCGCACCTGGGACCCTATATTCAGCATACGGCGCAGATCGATCCGGGAAACTCCGGCGGACCGCTGTTGGTTCGGCAGCAGGAAAGTACTGCAGGATATGCAGTGGTGGGAATCAACACCCTCAGCGCCCGAAGCAGACAGGCAGCGAACTTCTCTATCCCGTCAGACAGAGCGCTGGCATTTATACAGCAGGTGCTCAGCGGAGAAGCCGCCGTTGGAACAAGAGAAAAACTGGACGCGCAAGTTAAAGCCTTTATATCAGGACTTAACGTACCCCGGACAGTATTTCCCCATATAGCGGAATACCTTTCGGCTCATTGCGTTGCCGCCAACGCCGAATATGCCGCCTCGGAAGTGGCGGACAGAGCCTCAATTGCGGTAAAAGGCGATATACAGAAAACGCTGGTCTCCGACCCTATTACAGGAATGGGATATGCTGTTGCCTGGCTGCTCGAAAGCGATCTGCGGGGAGAAAAAGGCGGCAGTATCAATGCATCCGCAGGCGAAACAACCCAAAACGACGACGGCAGTTACACGGTGTCACTACAGGCCGGCGCTGATACGGTAGATTTGCTCTGGGTAAATGAAAACGGCGTCTGGAAGATTGAAAAAGCCGGAGAAGTGGTTATCGGAGACAAAGCAGTCACCGCAGAGAGACTGGAAAAGAAGGCGGAAAAGAAGAAGATCGAAGGCAGCCTGAGAACTGATTTTGGTTTTGGTCTCTTTGCCGGATATGCCAACATACTTGATGAAGGTCACGCATTTACCGCCGCTCTTATAGGGTCAGGAGGAGATCTCGGTGCGCTTGATAGCAACTATACTATTCAGCTAATCTATGCAGGAAAAGACCACATTCAGGTTGCCCTCCAGTTTGGCTTATCCTATCCCATTGCCATCAATAAAATAGCGCTTATGCCCTTTGGCAATATAGGTCCCGATATAGTGATTAACCCGGAGGGATTAAAACAACCGGAAAATTACTGGGAAGAACAGCCAGAATTGTTTGAGGTCAGTGTAGCGGCTCAGGCGGGAATGATGCTAACTACCGCATACGTACCCGGTTTATTTATCAAGGCGGCATACCAGTTTAATTATTATTTCATGGGCAGAGAGGGTCAGACTCATACCATCATTGCAGGGCTGGGCTGGCTGTTTTAGTACTATATATTTTTTAAGGAGCAGAAATATGTTAAAGAAGCTTATACTGGGGATATTTTTATGCATCCCTTTCTTACTGAGTTCCTGTGCGAGTTCCGGAAAAACAGTCTATTTTGATGACACGCTGCCGGAAGAAGAAACGGCAACCCTGTGGTTTGCTCATGGGATTACACTTACGGCCTATAACGGAATCAATATAGATGAAAAGGTCTCTTGTTTCGTAATCCCTGCTGGGGATGCTCAGTTTGTGGTTGATATTGAGGTAAGATATGGAAATACCATTTTTACAGCAACCGATGCGATCTTTGAGTATAATTTTGAAGCAGGCAAGGAATACAGTCTCTGGTTTTCCGCCTCCGGAGAAGACCAGAAGGGCATTGATGACTGGGGAATGGATTTGTTCAGCGGAGCCCAAACATCAATGGTTCCTAATTCAAGGAGCTTTATCACCTTTACCCCTTTCTTAAATATTGAAGGCAAGAAATAAAGGAACATTAGCGTTTATAAAAAAGGCTGTCAGGAACCTCCTGACAGCCTTTTTTTATTCCTGCTCCTCAGACAACCTCGACTTCTTCCGTGACCCAATATGCAGCCACGCCGAAACCACCGCAGTTCCGATTATCATCGATGCAGCCGCTTCGAGAATGCCGTTCCCGACAAACACCACGCCGAATACTTCCCAAGTTATCGCTCCGGCAAGCACCAGCGCGCCGAGTACGAAAACCGTATTCACAATAGAACCGGTAAAGGCGGCGGCGGCAATCGCAGGTATATGCTTCCACCGTTTGATGAGCGTGTATACCCCCCATGCCGCAGGTCCGATAAAGAGCCGGGGCAGTACCGATATAAGGGGATTTACAAAAAATGCATCCAGTCCTATAGGGGTCATGGCGGCCTGTATCAGGGCAAAGATGCCGAAAATAGCTCCGATTCCCAATCCGACAAAGGGACCTTCGATAATGGCTCCGATAATCACCGGAACCTGCAGGATGGTTATGGAAGCCCCGGAAAACCAGGGAATCAGTCCCAGCCGAGTCAGGGCAAGGACAACCGTCAATGCGCCCAGCGCACCGGTAACAGCCAGCTTGCGGGTCAGATTTCTTTTTTTGTTCATTACACATACTCCTTTGTAAGATTACGCACCCAGCGCTCTTTTTTAAGCCACCAGGCGGCGATAGTTATCTTCAAAACATCGGTCAGTTTCAATACCGCATACATGCCCACCGGACCCCAGGTAGTAAAACGGGCAAGGAGCAGAATTCCCGGCAAAAAGGTCAGCGAATTGACCACTATATCTACCATGGCGCCCATAACCGTGTCT
>JAITWB010000060.1 GCA_031285525.1 Spirochaetaceae bacterium | reverse complement strand
CTTCGATATCCGACCAGTCTGCAACGGAGATCATTATAATGATGATATCATCGTTCATGATCCGTTTGATCTCCCGGGCGATCTCGCCGCCGTTCATGTCGGGAATATTCCAGTCGATAAAGGCAACCTCGTAGGGGGTACCTTTTCCTGCCATTTCGGCGGCTAAATTGATGGCCTCATCGCCGCCGGCAGCAGTGTCGCAGTGCAGGGAGAAACCGCTGCATATTTGCTGAAAATAATCCCGCACGTCTTCGGCATCATCCACTACGAGAATCCGGGTGTTTTCGTCCACTGACCTGAGGGTTGCCGAGGCTTCCTTTGTCCGTATTTGTTCGCCCCACCGCACAGGGATTTCAAAGATAAAACGGGAACCTTCGCCGGGGGTACTCTCTATCCATATGTCGCCCCCCATGAGATTCACGATCTTCTTGCAGATCGCCAATCCCAGACCGGTTCCGCCGTACTTGCGGGAGGTGCCGCTTTCGGCCTGTTCAAAGGAAGTGAAGAGCCGTCCCTTCTGTTCCTCGGTAATGCCAATCCCGGTATCGATGACTTCCACATGGAGGGTTGAGAGGGTTTCATTAAAGGGCAGTTCCCGAATCTGTAAGGTGATATGTCCCTTGTCGGGGGTGAATTTGACCGCATTATTGAGGAGATTTATGAGTACCTGGGAGAGCCTGAGCTCGTCGCTGACCATCTTCCGTTTGAATACGGTGTCAAAATCACAGGTAAATAGCTGGTATTTTTCCCCAGCCTTAACGTTTATCACATTAAACACGTTCTGGAGCATGGAATCAAAATCGAATTCATGGATGGCAATTTCAAACTTGTTCGCATCGATCTTGGACATATCCAGGATATCGTTGATCAGGCTCAGCAGCTGCCGGGAGGAGGCATTCACCTTGTCGAGGCACTGCTGAATTTTGTCCGGATCGGCGCTCTTTTTCGCAATAGTGGTCATTCCGATAATCGCATTCATGGGGGTTCGTATCTCGTGGCTCATCCGGGAAAGGAAATCGCTCTTCGCATGGGCGCTCACCAGGGCATCCTCCCGAGCCTCGATGAGGTTATTCACCATGTCGTTACGCATTATCGATGAGGCTATGAGTATTCCTCCTGATCTGAGGATGTTCTCTTCAATTTCGAGGAAGGTGCGTTTCTCAAGGCAGTCGTCAAAGCCGATGAAGCCCCAGAAATCCCCCTGGAGAAACACGGGAATGAGCAGCAGGGATTGTACATCGAAGAGTCCGGGCATGAAGTTCCCCATTCCGGGTATCTGGGAGAGGGGGGCGTTGATATTTTTGTTTGCCCCCAGGGTTCTCCGCCAGCCGGGAACCAGTCTGTCGTAGGGAATATTCACCGGTTTCACATCTCCGTAAACGGAAGAGGCAAGTCTGGTCCATTCACATTCTTCGGAGGCGCACAGGGAGCCTTCATTTATGACGTTGCGCCAGATATATGCCCTGTCGGCTCCGACGCTCATTCCAAGCGCCCCCAGGGCTTGCTTCATGACCGCATAAAAGTCACCCTGACTGGTCTCCATAAGCAGGGACGCAGCGGAGTTGACCGCACGGAGGAGGCTGTCCTGCCGAAGGAGGGTGTTTTTAGCCTCTACCAGGGGACGGAGGTCGATGAGATAGACGGCGATGGCAGGGAACTCTCCGTACTGTATCCGTCTGAAAATGATATTTACCGGGATTGCTTCGCCGTTCACCACAATTTCAGTCTCATTCAGTTCAATATCCGTCTTCAAGAACCCTTGTATCTCTTTTGAAAAGGATGCTTCGGCGATTGAGCATGAACCAGGGAGGATACTCTGTATAAATTGACCGAAGTTATTGAATAATGTTTCTTTTTCAGAGAAGTGAAAAAACTCCAACGCCGCAGGGTTGCAGTCCAGGGGGCGCATCTGATCATCAATGATAAGGGTTATGTGGGGATTGGCGTCAAAGATAGCGCTGTTCATCTGCTGTATCTGTTCGAGGCTTTGTATGGCTATCTGTATTTCCGCTTCCAGCTGCTCATTGCAGGATTCATTCCGCTTGATGACTTCCCGGAGGTTTTCCTCCTCAGCTTCTATGCGGGAGATATCGTGGACAATGCCGGTGATGGTGAGGGGTTTTCCTGCGCTGTTCCAGGCGGTGACGGCGCATTTTTCCTGAACCCAGACGGAGCCGCCGTTTTTGCGGAGGAGACGGAATTCGGCTTCGTAACTGCCCCGCTCTCCGGTAAGACATTCGGATATGCATTGTTCTACCTGTACGGAGTCGTCAGGATGGATGAGGTTCTTGCGGGTGTCGATACTCTGGGGCAGCTCGCTCCCGTTATAGCCGGCGATTCGAATGCATTGTTCGGTGTACCCAAAGGAGCCGCTCTCTGTCTGCCATTCCCAGAGTCCCACGTTGAGGGCGTCCAGCAGGGGATCGAGGGAATTGGAAAAATATGCGGCTTTTTTGGGGTTGTGATTTTGGCTGTTCCCTGACACGATCTGCTCTTCTGACATCTATTCCACCTTGATATATTTCGTATATATAGAATACACTATAAAGAAGTTTTTATACAATCGATTTTATAGACAAATTGATTTTTTTCCGGTATGCTCTGTAGGCTTTTGTGAATATATGTTTTATGTAAGGAGAGAACGTATGCATTCGTCCGGCGCCGCTAGAATGGGAGAAATGCCTGTAGGCAGGCTTCTCATGTCCATGTCTGTTCCTATCATGATATCCATGCTCATCCAGGCATTGTATAATATCGTCGATAGTATTTTTGTTGCCCGGCTCGGGGAGGAGGCGCTCGCAGCGGTTTCCCTCGCCTTTCCCGTGCAGATGCTGGTGATATCTGTGGGCGTGGGGACAGCGGTGGGCTTGAATTCCCTGGTGTCCCGGCGGCTTGGTGAGGGCCGGAGGGAGGAAGCAGCCACTGCCGCCGCTACCGGGGTGTTTCTTGCTGTTTTGAGCTGGGCAGCCTTTGCGATTCTGGGCTTTTTCCTGTCCGGTTCCTTTTTTTCAGCCTTTACCAGTCATGAGGGGATTCTGTTGATGGGGGAAGAATATCTTTCGATTTGTCTGATATTCTCTCTGGGTATTTTCGGCTATCTCATATTTGAGCGGATCATGCAGGCCACGGGGAGCACCGTGTATCCGATGATCGTCCAGATATCCGGGGCAGTGGTGAATATCATCCTCGATCCTATCCTGATCTTTGGTCTTGTCGGGTTTCCCGCCATGGGAGTGCGGGGCGCGGCGATTGCCACTGTTATCGGACAGAGCGTTTCCATGGTATTGTGTATTCTGTTTAATGCCAAAACGAACCGGGATATCCGGTTTTCCCGTGAAAACTTCCGTTTCTCCGCCAAGTCTGCGGCAGAGATCTACAAGGTGGGGCTTCCGGCGATAATCATGCAGGCCATTGGTTCTCTTTTGACTGTGGGACTGAACAAGATCCTTATCGTTTTTTCCGCCTCTGCGGTGTCGGTGCTGGGTATCTTTTTCCGCCTCCAGAGTTTTGTATTTATGCCGATCTTCGGACTGGTAAACGGTATGAGTCCCATTGTGGGGTACAACTTCGGCGCCCGGAACAGGAACCGCATTGTCCGGGTGATACAGATAGCCCTCTTTGCCGCTTCGGCGGTCATGCTGGCAGGGACAGCTCTTTTTCAGCTCTTTCCCCGTCAGTTCCTCTCCCTCTTTAATCCGTCTAAGGAGATGCTGGTTATCGGTGTCCCCGCCCTGCGTATCGCCAGCAGCTGTTTCGTCTTTGCCGGGGTGTCCATCG
>JAITWB010000042.1 GCA_031285525.1 Spirochaetaceae bacterium | reverse complement strand
GGCCGAAATTCCAGCCGGTGCAAATACAAATACTTGTTAACATTCAACACAACAATATTGGACGAATAACGTATCCGGGGAGAAAAAAGGGAAAGCTGTCCATACGACGCCCCGGTCATATACTGCGAGAGCAACAGACTTCCCGTCTGGGTACGGCCTATATCCATTTCACCCATTCCTACCTGGAAGTTGAGGAACGAATTCCCTGCACTCAGAGAGGACGTCTTGGGAAAATGGGCATCCACTGCAGTATCTTTTAGAGGAATATTTGTCCATGTACGGTGATCTGCAATAGTCCAGTAATTCTGCCCCAAAAAGAGATCCATTTCAACAGTAACAAGATTTGCCGCAGAGATACGGAGAGGAATACTGATTATGGGAGTACGCATATAGTAATCGTAAAACCAGGTCACATCAGCATCTGTCTTGACAAAGGCCTCGGGGTTAATTGATGGCGCAATTCCCAGGGAGATCACTTTGGAAGAAACTCCCAGCCATCGCTCATTCATATACTCCGCTATTCTGCGGTATTCCCGCTGTCCCTGGGGACTCAAGCGATCATAGGAAATATCCTCAAGGCAGCCCCGCAGTTCTACCATAGAGAGAGGAGCCGAAACAGCCATGGATGTCATTCCCGTTTCAAATGCCAGCATTATCAGGGAATCATATACCCAGTGACCTGCAGGAACCAGCTGCTGATCGTTCAGCGGCTCCTGTGCGAAAAAGCGCTCCCCCAATTGGGTACCGAAAAAACCTTCTCCAGATGCCTGAAAAACAAACAACAATCCCAGTAATACAACAAGTATCTTTTTTTGCATAGATTCATCCTTAAAAAGAACTCACCAGAATTGATACCATTTCCGGTTTTTGATGTACTTATCATAAAACACAATAATTTCACTGTATATATGGGTCAGTTTAACAGTAAGCGCATCAATAGTCCAGTTACGGCCGTAATTGAGCGCATCCTGCCGTTTCGCCTCATAGAGAGCTGGATCGGTGAGCAGCTGAATAACCCGTTCAGAGAATTCATCGACATTATCCTGTACCATGAAGCCGCCGTTATCTCCCTGCATGACATCAACAGTTCCCATCTCTCCTATTGCGACAACCGGGAGACCAGAGAGCATCGCCTCTATCGTGACAAGCCCCTGGGTTTCGGTTTTACTGGAAAAAGTAAAAACCGCAGCGGCGGAATAGACGGCAGGCATCCGGCTTCGATCCATGTACCCGGTAAATACGATTGAATCACTCAGATTTTTAGTCTCCGCCTCTTCTTTGAGCGTTTCCAGCCATGGACCGTCACCGGCAATACAAAGCATCGTCCCAGGAACCGCCTTCTGTACTTTCTCAAGAACCTCAAGCAAAAATTCGAGATTTTTCTCCTTCCCAACCCTCCCGGCAAAGAGCAAAAAACGTTTGTCCCGAAGTTTTGGAAATCGCTGAAAAAACTGCTCCACAGACTCTGTCGTAAGTTCCTTATGTCCCGAAAAAAGATGGGGATCGATACCTGTAGGCAACAGATATATATGCTTTCTCACACCGTATCTACGAATAACTCCCTCGATATGGCGGGTAGGGGCTATGACCGAAGTTGCGCGAATACACATATTCTTACTCAGATTGCGCGCTGTTTTTTTGACCAGATTCTGAGCCAAATAAGGAACATATCCTGCTACATAATCTTCCCAGAGTGTATGGAATGTATAAATCAGCGGTTTCTTACGGGTCTTTGCATAGAGAACCGCAAAATTACCGATTACAAATTCCGAATGCGCATGTATGATATCGGGACAGAATGCATCAACCCGTTTGCGAAGCCAGAACCATTTCTCAAAACGAGCCAGAGGATCCTCTTTCGAAATCGGCAAGAAGTTGGAAGGTACACGAAGAATTTTCGGCGCATAATCGGTATCGACTGACTCCATTAAAGCAGTTTCGATGGAATACAAATTTTCAGGATATTCGGCGCTCACAATAAGCACCTCGTGTCCCATCCTGATAAGCTCTCGGGAGAAACTCTCTACCGATACGCTAACCCCATTGACCCGAGGCCAATAACCATCCGTGAACATAGCAATCTTCATACAGATGTAATTCCCTGAAAATTCTTAATAAATGAAGCTAATTCCGAAGCCCCTGAAGGAGGACTTACGTTTTCCAGATTCCGTCGGATTCTCTGTTCATAATCACTATCTCCGAAAAGCCTGGTAATCTTCTCATAAATCAACGCCGGGGTACGCAAAAACCAGCCGAGACCATTCTGTGTTACATAATGGACATTCCCCCGCTCCTGATCATGAATGTATGTTGATAAAATAAGAGGTTTACGGCAAGCAAGGATTTCCATTATCATTAACGGCCCCGCCTTTGTCACCACACAGTCAGATATACGAATGAGTTCGTCCATAAAGGAGACAAAACCAAACACCATCAACCCGGCGTTGGGAAAACGCTGTGCCAGTTCTTCCAGCTGCTGCTTGGCATACCTGTCATGACCGCACACAGCAATGATGCCGAACCGGGCTTTCTGTGTAAGAAAATACCGAACGAGTTGTACCATCCCCTTGAGTCCGTCTCCGCCGCCGGTAATAAGCAGCGTATGTTCATAATCCGTTGTTTGATATTTTTCTTTTAAGCCGGAAATATCCGATACACTGGGCTGATAAAAACGCCTATCAACAATAAAGGGCATTACTGTAATCCGTTCCGCCGGGATAGGGGACATTTTTTGTATCTCTTTTTTAGCAGTTTCTGAATATACGATAAAATGCTGATCCTGTTCAAAAATCCAGGCAGGATGAATCGTAAAGGGATCCGTTACCATAACAAGAAACGGAATAGACGGATTAACCTGCCGTATCGCCTGCACCGCCGGCGGAGCGAGAACAAAATGAAAAGACACAACCTTGGTAATATCATGCTCCCTGATATACCTTGCCAAAAAACGAGTTGTCCGAGGGGTAACGAGCCGATTTACAAAACGAAGTACCGGAGGCAGTGTATTTAAATCGTACACAATAGAAAATATCGAAGGAACATATAAACAGGCAAACCGATAACCGATCTCAAAAAAAAGACGAGCGATACGCTGTTTGGGAGAAAAGCCATTGAGGAGTTCCACTGAGAGTTCCCCGCCATATTGCGACTCAAGTTCCTTCGCAACAATCCGAGCAGATCCTTTATGACCGCCCCCCGTATCAAGATACAAAAAAAGAACCTTCTCGCTCATATGACCTGAATATACACAATGATAATTGGAAAGTCAACCAAACAATCCAGTAAGAGCCAAAAACGAGAACAAAGTCGTTACTATCGACAGAAAAGTCGTAACAATCGGACCATACCGATTAAACTTGGCTGAGAAGGCATTCGTAGGAACGAATATCTTTGACTCCGGCAGGACATAATCAGTGGCTTCAACAACATTATCATTCAGATCAGTAATCTGAAATCCCCTTCCGTTACTGAGCATCTGATCTATTCCCCCTGCAAGATTGATATAATAATCTATTTTCCGATCCGGCACATAGGGGTAACGTCCGGGAAGTTTTACCGCTCCGGAAACAAGAACAAAATACTGATAAAAAGGAACGATCACTATATCACCGTTTTCCAACGTCAAATCTCCGGAAAAATCATTGTAATACAGAAATCTGCGCAAATCGACTTTAATCTGCTCTCCTGCTCTGACGAGATAGGCATTTCCTATATCTGAAGAGGCGGAAAACCGTCCATTTATGGAACGAACCGCATTTCCCAAAGTTTCCCCCTCATAAAAGGGATACTCCAATATTGCCATTCCCTGCACATTTGCGGATGTTTGATCCACCACACCCTGTACTTGAGTCGTAATCGCACCCTGAAAAATGGCCACAGGACGGTTCACTATCTTATCTGCAACAACAACAGTGTCTCGATCCATCAATGGAATATATTCAATATCTTCCCAGGTAAACCGAAGCCGTTCTCCAGAAATCCCTCCCTCTGTATCGATACGGGTAAGACTGATCCGGGAATCATCCGCAAGCAGAGTCATACCATCGGCGTATAGAGAGATAAGCTCCGCCATACCCTCATCAGGAAGCAGCTCATATACTCCAGGGCGGTACACCTGTCCGCTTATATCAATTACACGCCCTGCCGGAGGAATATAGATACGATCTCCAGGCAGAATATAGGGATTATGAGATAAATCCCCATACCGTTGAGCCTGAAAAAGATCGCATATCGTCAGCGTCCCATTCGCAGATGTTATGTGGGCTATTCGGCGGGAACCTTTAGCCGTTATCCCATCCATAAGTGACGACAACCGGGTCATGAC
>JAITWB010000210.1 GCA_031285525.1 Spirochaetaceae bacterium | reverse complement strand
GTAAACTACAAACTCCGGGACTGGGTATTCAGCCGCCAGCGCTACTGGGGAGAACCGATTCCGTTGGTACACTGCGAAAAATGCGGTATTGTTCCGTTAAATGAGTCTGACCTGCCTCTGGCGCTGCCCAAGGTAGAAACCTATCAACCCACCGGAACAGGGGAGAGCCCCCTCGCAAACATCACCGAATGGGTGAACACCACCTGCCCCGTATGCGGCGGCCCTGCAAAGCGTGAAACCAATACCATGCCTCAGTGGGCGGGATCCTGCTGGTATTACCTGCGCTTCCTCGATCCTCATAACACGAAAGCCTTCGCTTCAAAGGAAGCTATTGACTACTGGATGCCTGTGGATCTCTACGTAGGCGGCGCAGAACACGCAGTCCTCCACCTCCTCTATGCCCGTTTCTGGCACAAGGTACTCTTTGATTTGAAGATTGTGAACAGCGTCGAGCCCTTCCAGCGGCTGGTCAATCAGGGAATGATAACCTCCTTCTCTTACCAGCGGAAGAACAAGACCCTGGTTCCCACGGACGAAGTGGAAGAAGTCGAAACCGGAGTATATCAGGAGAAAGCCACCGGAGAAAAACTCGAACGGGTGATCGCCAAGATGTCGAAGTCCCTCAAGAATGTCATCAACCCTGATGACGTTATCCGGGATTACGGCGCAGATTCTGTACGGATGTACGAGATGTTCATGGGACCTCTTGAGGTATCGAAGCCCTGGAGTACCCAGGGACTCGTCGGCGTACACCGGTTTCTGGAGAAAATATGGAACCTTTCGGGCAAACCCTTAACCGAAGATGCTACGTCTGAGGAGATCGTAAAGCTGCTCCATAAAACCATCAAGAAGGTTTCCGGTGATACGGATACCCTCAACTTCAATACCGCCATCAGCCAGATGATGATCTTCATCAACGAGCTTTCAAAGCAGAGTGAGATAAACCGTGCCGTCTGGGACGATTTTATCAGACTCCTTGCTCCCTATGCCCCCCACATCACAGAAGAACTCTGGGAGAAGGCGGGACATACCGGATCGGTGTACAGCGAAAAATGGCCCTCATGGAACGAAGCCCTCTGCCAGGATGACATGGTAACGATTATCGTCCAGATAAACGGAAAAATGCGGGACAAGTTCGAAACCCAGCGGGATACCCCGAAGGAAGCGCTTGAACAGACAGCCCTGAAACTTCCCGGAGCGGTTAAATTTATGGAAGGCAAAGAAGCCGCAAGAATTATTACGGTTCCCAACAAACTGGTTAATATAGTAATCAAATAGCGGGGAAAAGTAACAACTCCTATACCGGATTCACTTGCTGATTCCGGTATTCGTTTGCACTTTTTCCTTCTGTTTTCTTAAAAATTCGAGAGAAATAGGTCACATCGGAAAAACCGACCATTTCGCTGATCTCCCAAATCTTGAGAGCCGGGTCTGACATGAGCTCCTTCGCCTTTGTAATGCGGACGCTGTTGAGCAGATCGTTAAAGCTCTGTCCGGTATGACGGGAGATGAGTTTTGATAAATGCCACTGGCTTACGAATACCTTTTGCGCTACATCAGGCAGGGTTAGCCGTTCGCTATAGTGATCTTCAATATAGCGAACCGCATTTCTTGTTATAAAATTACTGGCATGTTCTTCCTCTTCTGGAATAGCTTCTTCTTTCTTTTCTTCTGCTCCTTCGGGGAGATTCATTTTACTTCGTTGTTTATTCAACAGTTCCGTCATCCGTGCAAGAGCGCTGGTGAGTTCATCCATTCTGCTTGGTTTGATAAGGTAGTTAGAAACCCCCAGTTGGATCGCCTGTTGGGCATACTCGAACTTAGGATACCCCGACAGTATGGTTATCTGCATATCGGGAAATTCACTGCGGAATGCGGCTATGAGGGACAGTCCATCCATTCCGGGCATTTTGATGTCAGTAAAAAGAATATCCGGACGCAGCTTTCTTATGAGGGAAAGCGCTGTCTCTCCATCATGGGCGACCGCAGCAATTTCACATTCAAACTGCTGCCAGGGCAGTAACTGCGAGAGTCCGGTGACGATAGTATCCTCGTCATCCACGATGATCACTTTATACATGAGGACATACCCCTTTCATACCCTTCATTATATCGTGTGTTTTCAGGGAGCGTCAAGAAATATATCCGTTCTCTGACAACTTACGTCCATAAAAAACACTTGCACAGCAACCACCTACAGTATATTATGGAGGAACTATGCTGGATTACAGATTTATCAAAGACAATATTGAAGCGGTGGAGCTGAATATCGCAAACCGCAATATGAAGGCGGATGCCCGCCTGGTAGTGAGCCTCTTCGACGAACGGACGGCTCTGATTACGGCTCTTCAGGAGTTGCAGCAGCGGCGTAACGAAAATGCCCGTTCCATGAAAGGTTCTCTCTCTCCAGAAGCGCGGGCTGGTCTTATAGACGAAGGCAAAAAGCTCAAAGAGGAGATCGCTGTAAAGGAGAAAACCCTCTCCGACACGGAAGCCCGGCTTGAAGAGGAAGGGCGCAAGATCCCGAACATGGCTCATCCCGACGCTCCCGTGGGGGTTCTGGATACGGATAATCCTGAGGTAAAGCGGGTTGGGACTCCCCGTTCCTTTGACTTTCCGGTAAAGGATCATGTCCAAATCGGGGAAACCCTGGATCTGGTTGATTTTGAAGCCGCCACAAAGGTTTCGGGACAGA
>JAITWB010000205.1 GCA_031285525.1 Spirochaetaceae bacterium | reverse complement strand
CTAATTCCCTGAGCTGCTCCGTTAAATTCCGCAGAACTCCTCTCTTTCTTCATCCGTACAGCCCGAATGCCTGCAAGGGCAAACCGCAGTACCCGCTCCCACTCGAACCAGCGGTCAAGCAGGGCAGAACCGGTGCGGGCTGCCTCACGGGGCGGTTCTAGAGACACGGCATTAAGCCGCTCCATATCCCCGGAAGACAGAAAGCGCGAACAGAGCTCCGTAAAGTATTCATAGCTGAACGGAAGGGCTGCGGTTCCTGAAGCGGACTGGTATAATCCAGGCAGCTGCGCCATCAGATAGTAGTAACTGCTCACCTGGCAGCTCCGTTCTCCGGAGAGCCCCCTTCACCGATCTCCTTCGCCGCCGCCTTGAGTATCTCAGCAATGCGGGGATTGAGGTAGGAGGAAAAGAGTTCCGCCACAGCTTCCGCCGAAAAATCGTAATATGCCGCGCCATTCTTGACTCCCACCCGGAACCCGGCCGAAAGGGAAGCATCGGCTTTCACTTCGAGCCCCTTAGCCAACTCATCCTTGAGGGCGCTCTTAAAGCCCGACTCAACAGCGGCAAGGTCTTTTTCCGAAAGCAGCACCGAAACGGAATCTGCATCCTCATCCTTGAACCAGTTCTTGACTACCTCAGGGATAAGAGTCTTGAGTGTGGAGGGGTCAAAAGCCTTCTCGGTTTCCGATGCCACCAGCGCCGAGAGTTCGGCAACAATACTGTCTCTAAAGGAAATAATAAGGTTACGAGCCGCCTGACGGATCGAAGCGACTCCGGCTTTTTCAGCCCGGTCATTCTCAATTTTTGCCTTAGCCACGAGATCGGCGGCACTCTTCTCCGCCTCCTGAATGATCGCTGCCGCTTTCTTTTCAGCCTCCGCAACAATGGCGGCGGCGGAGCTTTCAGCAGATTCAACGCCGTCCTTCTTGATCTTATCAATCAGTTCCTGTAGTTGAACGTCCATTAGAACCCCTCACAATAAAATAAATAATGCTCGCTTTAAGAATATACGCTAATGCAAAAAATTGCAACCACAAAAAAAGTACGGATAAAAACATGGGGATAGCATAATCAAATCTATAAGAATTCAAATATTATCTGAGATAGAGCAAAGTTACTATAATAAGAAAGATAGTGAGCCCTAAAGCGCTCAGGTATATCCAGAGAGGGAGACTTTCGGTCTCGCCGTGGTGTTTTTCAGAGAGGCTTCCCCCGTTGGAGGGGTCTTCGGAAGAGTTGTTATTCGAAAAGGCATAGCCGCAGGCGGGACAGCCGTTGGAAAAGGCGGCGGCGGAGCCGGTTTTCCCACAGGCGGGACATTTAACGGAGGAGAAGAATTTTCCGCATTTGCGGCACATTCGGTCGTTTTGTTTTACCTCGGTGCCGCAAAAATCGCAGAAGAATTTCGGTTTTCGGTCTGTACCGGCTTCTGTGGCTGACATATCAGGAACATTTCTGACAGCTGGCGCATTCAGGCTTTTGAGCCGGCGCCTTTGAGTCGTTTACGTAAAAACCGGAACCCTTGAATGATATTCCGATACCCCCGGAGAGTACCCGGTGTATGTCCTTCCCGCACGCAGGACAGTCCTTCAGGGGCGCATCAGCCATCTTCTGTACCGCCTCAAATGTGTGACCGCATGAGTCACAGGCATAATCGTATGTGGGCATAAAGTAGTCCTTAAAATAGCTATTGTTGGGTAATAGCTAAGAAACCTCAGTTTCTCAGCTTTACGGTATTATTACTATACTCATTACGGTAAAAAATGTCCAGAAAGAAGTTGTTATCATCTGATTAACAATACTGAGTGTCTCTGTCACAAGGTGTAATGCTCACTCAGCCAATGAGCGACCCCGTCTCTATCATTGGACGGTATTATTCCTGTTGCATATTGTTTTAATGCATCTACGGCATTTTCTACTGCATAACTTTCGTCCGATATGTGAAACATCGGTATATCATTTATTGCATCCCCAAAGGATACGATTTTTTCACAACCCAGTTTTTCCTTTAACACCAGTATGGCATTTCCCTTGGTCGCTTTTTCGGGCATCATTTCAAACCAGTATTCTGTTCTATATAATTCTTGTTGGAATGTACAGGTGTATTCAGACATTTGGGAGAAATACTGGTAAAGACTTTGTAACTCGTCCTGTTCTCCAATACAGGTAACATAAAAGAGGTCACCCCGGTATAATTCCTCCAGTGATTCGACAGGACGTAATCGAGGGTCTCCTTGCCTGGAATGTATATACGTTGTCATCCCGGCATTTTCTGTGCCTCTTAACCACGAAACCTTCTCTTCGCCATCGATGAATCCGTAGATCAATGGATTGACCGAATATCCGTTTAGCGTTTCAATTATGCGGCACTTTTGTGGTTCCGAAAAAGAGAGGGAAAACAGTTTTTCCTTTGTATTGGGGTTTATAATGCTGGTTCCGTTATACACAATAACGGGGATGTTTTTTGTTAACCCCTTGGTAACTATGGAAGCCGATGATAGAGAACGGGCTGTGGCATAAGAAAAACACATACCTCTATCGATTAGTTCGTTTAGTGTTTTTACGGTATAGTCTGACAGTTCATTCTTGCTATTGAGTAATGTGCCATCTAAATCGGTTACATATAAGGTTTTCATATCTTTACCTGCCGTATTCATATGAAAAATACAACCCATTGATACTACTGTCAAGATAAAAAACAGGAAATCTTTCCTGCCAATATTCCGATATACATAAGAGTATAACTCGTTTTTTATGGGAGTATTTATAATGGTTAAGGTTCTTTCAGTGGGCGGTTCTATTGTTGCGCCGGATAATCCAGACGGAGAATTTATTTCCGCTTTTTCTGCACTGGTACGGGAATGGCTCGCCGGAGACAGCTCACGCAAATTGATTCTCGTTGTCGGCGGAGGCGGTCCTGCCCGGGCATACCAGAACGCTTATAAGCAGATTAGCGACAATAGCACCAATGAGCAGGCGGATAAGATCGGTATCATGGCGACCAGGCTGAACGCACAGCTTCTGGCGGCGGTTTTTTCGGATATCGGTTGTGACTCTGTGGTGTATGATCCCACTCAGGTGAGCGAATTCTGCGGAAAGGTCATGGTTGCAGCAGGATGGAAACCGGGGTTTTCAACCGATAATGTGGCGGTCTTCCTTGCGGAGCGTTTTGCCTCCCCCACGGTTATCAATCTTTCCAATATCGAGAAGGTATACACCGACGATCCCAGAAAGAACCCCAATGCAACACCCATAGACAGCATCTCCTGGCCCGATTTTAGAGCCATGGTGGGAGATACCTGGGAACCGTGTCAAAACGTTCCCTTCGACCCAATAGCCAGCCAGAGAGCGGAAAAAGCCGGAATCTCGGTCATTTGCGCAGCGGGAAAAAACATCGAAAACATTCAGGCGATCCTGGATGAAAAATCCTTCATCGGAACTACCATCGGCGTTTAGGTCTTTTCCTTTTAAGAACCGAGTCTTTCCAGCAGGGATGCGAGCTTGACGCCGTATTCCCTGTCCGCAGCCCAGGTTCCGGCAAGCCCGAAAACGTCGGGAGCCTTGCCCTTGGGCTGCACGTATTTGTACCGGGGATCGACGCTTTCCCCCTGCAAAGGTTCTGCCGAACCATAGGCTTTGAGGTGCTGGACATGAGCCCGAACCCCGGTTCTCTCATCGGGAAAGCTCAGTCCCGGCTGTTCAGGGCCTATGGCTCCGAGCCCGCAGAAGTTATTCATCTCAGGCGTTACGAGTCCTCCAAAGCCGAGATAGCCCGTTTCCAGGCACATCTGCACAAAGGCAACATCCCAGTTCACCCCTTCCACGAGACATTCCTCCACATACAGCGGCGCAAGCCGTGCAGCTCGTTCGATCAGTTCCTGCTCCGGCACGATAGCACTGGTTCGGGAACCGGCATGGGCGGCAAAAAACGCCGCCAGCTCCCCTGCGTTCCGGGAACCCCGACCCATGAGCATGACCGATGGGCTTGCCCTTTCAGGAACTATTCCTTCAATAAAAGGGACATCTCCCCTGGGAATAGTTCTACAGGAGAAGCAGAAGAGACAGGATGCCAAAAGTACCCAGAACAGCAGAGGAGAAACAAAGAAACCCTTCCGGGAAACAGAGATGCTTATCATAGACAGAATCATACCTTTTTTTTCAAAAAAATCCAAGAAAAATGCTGAAAACCAGCGGTTTTAGGTTGATATAATATATGGAGGATATTAATGAAAAAGAAACAGGAAACAAGTAACTCACAGAAGAAACCGAGAAAAGCGAAGAAGCCGGACATCAGGGAGAAGATTGAAAGTCAGGGAATCCAGTCCCTGTCGAACACAGAACTCATCGCACTCCTGCTTCGGGTTGGAACACCCAAGGTTCCCGTGATGAAGCTGGCAGAGGAGGTGGTACCGTTTTTTGATAAGGAGAAAGAAGGCAAGGATCTGACCGATAAACTCGTCCGTATTCCCGGGATGGGCAAGAGTAAGAGCGCCGTTATCATGGCGGCCATGGAACTGGGGCGCCGGAAATTCGGTTCCATGGGAGTGGTAATAGAGGGTGCGGCGGATATCTATCCTATAGTAAGCCATTTTTCGGTAAAAAAACAGGAATATTTTATCTGCATTTCTCTGAACGGCGCCCATGAGGTACTCGCTGTGCGGGTTGTGAGTATCGGTACATTAAACAAAACCATGGCTCATCCCCGGGAAGTCTATGCCGATGCCGTGGCTGAGCGTGCCGCAGCGGTGATCATCTGCCACAACCACCCGTCTGGAAAGCTCATCCCCTCGGTCAGTGATATCAATATTACCAGACGCATAAAGGACGCAGGGGACATCCTCGGAGTTCCGCTGCTGGATCA
>JAITWB010000107.1 GCA_031285525.1 Spirochaetaceae bacterium | reverse complement strand
AGCCCCTTGCGGAAATGCCGTTTTCTTCCATATTAGAGGTTGTCTGTTTTAGCGCCCCAAGCAGGGGAAGATACAAGTCAGCGATGGTAAAAACGCCGTTCACCGCAGAACGCTCATATCCCGCAGGAGAGCGGACTGCGGTCATCTTTGAGGGGCAGGGAGAGATAAAAAATATCCCCGTATCAGATCCTTCCTGCTCACGGACAGCCATTGCGGCAGCCTCCATCGGCGGCAGAACCGGAAGCAGATGCTCCAAAAGAGTGGGAAACCGTATCTGTATGAGCTTGATGATCACCGGGCAGGACGAAGAAATCACCGGACGCTGAATATCGGATCTCTCCAGATAGGCAGCCGTTGCCAGAGAAACATCCCCGGTAAAGGAAGCGGCATCGCAAACGGCAGAAAAACCGAGATTCATCAGCGCCTGCCGTACCCGCTCCTGAGTATACCCTGCGCCAAACTGCCCATACAGGGCGGGAGCGCAGAGAGCGACAGTGCGGTCATATTCCTTCAATATATCCAGCGAAGCGCCGGGAGCCTTCTTCGCCCGGCTGGGACAACGGCGGATACACTCCCCGCAGTCGATACAGCGCTTTTCGAGGATATGGGCCTTACGGAACTGGACTTTACTTGTAAAGTCACCTTTGCCTACAAAGTCACCTCTGACCCTGATGGCTTCCACGGGACAAGCGGTAACACAGACAGTACAGCCCTTGCACATCGATTCATCTAGTACCACTGAATGAAACACCGATCGTTTTTCCGCCATGCCCTTACACAGCCTCCGCTTCGGGAATCCGTATTCTCATAGTAATCGTCGTCCCCGCGCCGGGAACAGAATCTATCTCCATCTCATCGGAATTACGCTTCATATTCGGCAGTCCCATCCCCGCTCCAAAACCCAATGAACGAACCAGTTCAGGAGCGGTGGAATACCCCTCTTCCATAGCCTGAGAAATATCAGGTATCCCCGGACCGTGATCCCGAAACAGGATCTCTATGGCGGCATCGCTTATATCGATATCGATCTCACCGCCTCCGGCATGAACCACCATATTAATCTCCGCCTCATACATCGCCACGGCGGTACGCTTAATAATGACAGGGGGAATTCCCAGCCGCTGCAATATCTTCTTCATTCCTGCAGAAACACTCCCGGCCTGAGCAAAATCATCTCCTGGTACAGCATAATGGTACTTCACGGATTCCGCTCCCTAATCGATCACCCGAACACCGCCGCCGGTCAACCCCGCTTCATAGAGTCTCCCGCAGGAAAGAAACAGAGGAAGTTTTGTCTTAAGCAGAATAATCCCCATCTCCCGAGCCATCTCAACCATCTCTTCGGAGGGCTTCTTCCCTCGCACAAAACAGATAGCATCGATATCCATCAGATTGGCGGTCCTAATAACCTGTACATTTATCAGCCCCGTCAAAAGCAACACCTGCTCTTTCACGAAAGCCATGACATCGCTCATCAAATCCGCGCCGCAGGCGGAAAAAACCTCCGTAGAAGCCTTCTCCTCCCCGCAGACGATATCGGCATCGAGAATCTCCGCAACCCTATTGATGGTCATCACTACCTCCCTCTCCATAACAGGATATCATGAATTCCCGGGTTTCACAATCTTTTTCGATGAGATCTCGGCTCTTGCACCCCCGATACCGGGTCTCAGAGGGGCGATCACGGCACTTTCCACCCCGTGATCGCCCCTCCGACCCCCGATCACGGCACTTTCTACCCCGTGATCGCCCCTCGGCACCCCGATCACGGCACTTTCTACCCCGTGATCGCCCCTCGGAGACCCGATCACGGCACTTTTTACCCCGTGATCGGGGATCGCAGAAGAAAGGATATTAGGAGAATAGCGATGATAGATGAAAAAAGATTTTCAGCCCAGCTGTTTTTGATTGTACCGATGGTTATCGAGTGTATCATCAGAGAAACTCCAATTGATGAGGAAAAAGCAATCGGATTATTCTATTCCTCCGAATTGTATGCGCAGTTGGAAGATGAAAGAACGAAACTATGGCATTTAAGTCCGTTAGCAAAACACCTAACAGGCAAGCAGGTTATCGAACTATTTTCACACTACGACATAACCGACTACATCATATCCTGTTACGAAGCCCTGCACACAACAGGCTCAAATTACCTTATCGAAGACATCGACCTCTTCATAGAAGCAAGACAATAACCGCCTCATCATCCTCCCCTTTGCTCCTTGCTCATTTCTCCCTGCTCTTTTTCACTCCTCCTCCTCCCCCACCGCAAACCCAAAGAGCCGGGGTTTCTGCAAATACTCACTCGGGGCAAAAGGAGCTGTGAGGCGGCTCATCTGCTGATTAAAGGCGATAACCCTGATAACATGGGAACTGAACCGGGCGGATGAGACGATCTCTATCCCCGGCAGAGCCTCTTTGAGGCCTTCGCAGGAAACGGTATCGCAGACCACCAGATGATTCAGCAGTCCCTCATTTTTAAGTGAAGCAAGAGCTTCTATAGCTTTACCGGAGAAGACCGGATGGACGACAGCGGCATTTATCTCCTTGGGGTTCATCTTTGCCAGTTCCCTGATGAGACCGCAGAGAGAACCGCCGGTATCGATCATATCATCCACTATCCAAAGGGTCTTTCCCTCCACCGGAACAGCGGAAAGGATATTGATGGATTCGACAGTATTCGCCTTTGCATAATTGCGCTGTTTATGGGCGATCACCAACTGGGTATTGAAGGCCGAAGCGAACTGTTTCGCCAACTTCTCCCCCCCTGCATCCACGGAGCAGAACATCCAGTTTTCCTGAACCTCGGTATGGAGCGTATCCAGCGTCCCGATATACTGATCGCAGAGATACCGCTTCAATAGTTTTGTCGCAGGAATATCGTCTATGTCGCAGAGAACCGGATCGACCGCTGTCTTGCTCTTGTCCGAATGAAGCTGGTAGGTGATAAAATGATCCATCCCCTATGAGAGGAGGGTTTTATAATGTACCCAGAACCCCACCGAATTCCGCCTGGTGGTTCTGTCTGACCTGCTGCACGAAACATAGGGTTCAAAGACTATTATCTTTTTTGCCTGGGAACGCTGGAGCACATCAATAGCATGGTACAGTTCCTGCTTGCACTCCGACAGACTGATTCCTGCGTCATTCCGGGATGAATTGCAGAAAAGTACCACATTCCGTCCCCGAACCGATTTACCAAGCTCGACTTCCATCTCTCCGTCGGCAAAGGTTTTGGCGTCAAGCGCCTCTGTATAATCGATGTCATACTGGCTGTCTGCGAATTCCCGTTCCTTCCGCAGACACTCAACGACCCTCCGCGCATAAGGTCTCATAGACCTGACCGACGTTACAACAAATGGGTTGTCCATAGACACTATAATATACCAATTCCGGTATTCCGTCAAAACTTTTCTCAAAAGATTTATTCTAAAAGTAACGGTCAAAGTGAAAAGGCGTGAATAAATCGTTTAAAAGGTATAATAGTTGAGAATATTTCGAAGATATTGAAGAAAATATGCTTGACTTGAGTCTAATGTGTGGTACAATAAAGTGATAGTGATTATAACCTACTTGAAAGTAATATTCGAGAGGGTTATATCCAAGAAGGTGATGTCGGTAACGGTGTTGTCTTACTTTAGACCGTGTTAAGTCAATGTATTTATTTCGGTAATGTTGGTGCTTGCGGCAAAGTCTCATATACGGAACAACAGTAAAGTCAAGTGACTCGGAGCAAGTGTTGAGGATATATCCCAAAAATCTTTCTCTGTTCGGGGGAATAACTTTTTTGTC
>JAITWB010000011.1 GCA_031285525.1 Spirochaetaceae bacterium | reverse complement strand
ACTTCGTAACCCAGTTTTTGAGCCTTTTCTTTATCGATACTGCCGAAAGAATCCTTAATGGAAACAAGCTCTGCAACATCGCAACCCGTTGCTTTTCTGAAGGTGTAAGCGGTTTTATCGGTTTGGTTCCAGCAGGAAACGGCGATGATCTTTCCGCCCAATTCGGTGTACATCCGGGCAGCGTATTCCGCTACGTTGCCGAAGCCCTGAAGGCTGGCAGTGGTTTTTGCGGGTTCGAGGTTGATCTGGCGGAGCAGGTCTTTGAGTACATAAACAACGCCGTATCCGGTCGCCTCTGTCCGTCCCAGTGAGCCCCCCATTCCAACGGGCTTTCCGGTGATCATGCCGGGAAAACGGCCGCCGGAGATGGTTTCGTATTCATCCAGCATCCAGAGCATGTGCTGTCCGTTGGTCATCACGTCCGGTGCGGGGACGTCCAGATTGGGTCCGAGCTGGTGGTAGAGCTGCCGGATATAGCCGCGGCAGAGACGTTCCTGTTCAGCCAGGGAAAGGTTATGGGGATCGCAGACGACGCCGCCCTTTCCGCCTCCCAGAGGAATATCGACAACCGCGCACTTCCAGGTCATCCACATGGAAAGAGCCCGGACCGTATCCGCTGTTTCGTGGGGATGGAATCGGATACCGCCCTTTGCGGGACCCCGTGCATCGTTGTGTTTAATCCGGTATGCCTGGAAAACCTTGGTAGTACCATCATCCATTTTTACCGGAATGGTAAAATGCATTTCCTTCATGGGCTGCCGCAAAAGTTCACGGGCGCCGCTTTCCAATTCCAAAATTTCTGCAACCCCGTCGAACTGCGCCTGGGCGTTTTCAAAGGGATTGTATGTTGTATTAGCCATGTATGACCTCCATTAAGTGTCACATTCTCACGGAATAATTCTATCAGAGCGTATAAAAATACGCAAGTATGCAGGAAAAGGGTATTTTTATGAGGGTTTTCAGCAATGAACGGGAAGGAAGAGAACACTTACAGACGTCATCGCATGGAACGCTCCCGGGATGCAGGAGGCCCACACCATTCGGAGTGAACGGCTCACTCCCCCTCCGAGTGAACACCTCACTCTACTCGGAGTGAACGCCTCACTCCGCCCGGAGTGAACACCTCACACCAGGCGGAGTGAGGGTCTTGCATCCCCCGTCAATACGAAACGCTCACAGGGGATACAGTACTCACTGAACGGTAAGGGGTGTCTCAAACACAGCCGTCTTGGCTTTCTTCGATGGTTTACCTCCGATAGTATACTGGGTAACCACTTCAACCTTATAGGTTCCTGCGATGAGCGCAGGCGTTACGATGGTCAATTCCGAAGGGATGTTGTGTACGATGTCGGAGGAATCTACTGGTATCCGTTCATCCGTTTCCTGATTGACGAAATACACGCCGTTTCCTTCATTATCGCCGGTGATTTTTAGTCTCCTTCCCTGGATTTTGAAGGCACCATTGGGAGAAAGCAAGCCATTGATGCTGCCGGTTTTGACATCGATCACCTGGGCGATAAAGCAGGAAGCCCTTGCAAGTCCGTGGATCTCGATATCGACATTATCCAGTTCATTCCGGGCAAGAAACCCCTGCTTAAAATCGAATGATACACTGTGCTTTGTTCGGTCAAACCGATCCACGGGGCTGTCGAAAAGCCCCCTGATGGTCGGCTGAGCGGTAAAGTACCCAGTGTTGATAGAAAAGCCGTCGCAGAGCTTGTAGACCATCTCTTTGAGAACCAGCTCCGTTGCGTATTCCAGTGTCTCTGCAGAAAGAGCAACCCCTTTCCGCTCCGCCGCATCTTGTGCGAGCTCCTTAACGGTGAGGGCTTTCTCCGGTATGACCCTCGCAATATACCCCTTTGGATTTTCCGACAGCGTGTTTTCATGCAGCTGCGCCCAGATCTTGTGAAATAACGGCATAATACACTCTCCCTGTTGTAAGGTTTTACGTACAATAATGCCATTATGATGCTGAAAGCTAGGGGTTGTCCATCAACTTAAAGAAGCTCACACTCTCAATTAACGACGCCGAATGGGTGGTCATCTCCTCTGCCATTGCCGCAAGCTCCTCGCTGGCGAGGAAAGTAAAAGATAATGAACGCTGGACACATATTGCTTTACACTGTATAGTATATGATATACACAAGAACCAGAGGAGGGTATACTATGGCACAGATTAATATTCGTATAGAAGATGAGTTAAAAACCCGGGCTGACGCTATTTTTGAAGAATTGGGCTTGAATATGACCACAGCTTTTAACATGTTTATTCGGCAGACAATCAGGCAAGGAGGTATTCCTTTTAAAATTACGACCAAAGTAGCCGATCCTTTTTTCAATCCCGAAAATATACGGATTTTACGTCAATCCATAAAAGAAGCCGAAGAAGGCAAAATCACTATTCATGAATTAATAGAGGAGTAACAATGGAAAAAGGATGGACAGATAAGGCATGGGATGATTACTTGTATTGGCAATCTCAGGACAAAAAAACACTAAAGCGTATAAATCAGCTTCTAAAGGATATTGAACGCAACGGCAATGTTGGAATCGGTAAACCGGAACCGCTAAAAGGAGACTTATCAGGTTGGTGGTCTCGCCGAATAGATACTGATAACAGATTGATATACAAAATAGAAAACGATAAGCTCCTTATTTCACATTGCCGTACTCATTATGGTGATACATAACAGTACTCAATATTCGGCGTGACCGGACAGCAAGAATGCACTTCCGAGCCCCTGCCTATTACCCTCCAGAAGTAAAAGACAGGGGAGCGCAGGAAGCGATTCATGCTTTCCTGCTCCGCAGTGTCGGCATAGAGGAGGATGCGGAACAAAGTCCCGCTCAGAATGAGGTGTATTGCTACATTAATCCCCTATAGATCCAGATCTCTGAGTTACACTGTTACTTTTCGGGGGGGGCAGATTCTGTATTATCCAGCCTTTTGGGGAGTTCACCAAAAGATCGGAGGACCCTAAT
>JAITWB010000182.1 GCA_031285525.1 Spirochaetaceae bacterium | reverse complement strand
AGGGTATCATTGTCCATAGCAATGATATCGATCTCCCCTCTCCGACTCCGCCAGTTCCGAAACAGTATCGTATATCCCAACTTCTCAAGATACTCCGCAGCCCGGGTTTCACCCATTCTGCCTGTGAGATGCTTTGCCTGCTTATCCAGAGCGGCATCCTCAACCGCCATTATGACCTTCAAAATCCCGGGGGTCAAGGACTCGGGTAATAAAAAGACTCTTATCCTCCATCAGATTCAGAACAGGACCCGAAGAACCGGGATAGGCCTTTTCAGTACTATCAAGAAATACCCGCAGCCGGGGCCGAAGAGGAGCTCCAAAATTGCTTTCTATTATGCGGCATATCGCTCCATTGTTCAGCAAAACCAGAGAACCTATCGGATAAATCCCCACTCCCTGAATAAACGCCTTAAGCACATTCGGATCAAAACGGCGAGAGTTATCACCCAACAAGTTTTTCATCGCATCGTAACCGAGCATAGGTTCCCGCCATGACTTCCGGGACACCATCGCCTCAAAAGCATCGGCAACAGAGATTATCCGGGCTCCCATATCTATCTGTTTTCCTACCCTGCCATCAGGATAACCTTTACCATCCCACCGCTCATGGTGTTGAAGTGCCATATTCCCGATTTCGGCGGGATAATAGAGCTGGTTAACAATAAAACGGTATCCATGAAGCGGATGGGTCTTCATCAGCTTCATTTCGTCATCAGAGAGTTCCCCATTCTTATTTGTAATACTCTCAGATATGCACATCATACCGATATCGTGGAGCAGCGCTCCAGTGATGAGCTGAATGATATGCCGATGAACATATTCCAACCGCTCAGCCATCACGATTGAAAGGATAGCAACATTAACGGAACTTTTCGCATAGCCATCAACAGATTCTCCCCCCAGGATGAAGCTCATAACCTCCACCCGATCCTCCGCAATAAGCGTAGCTATTTCAGAAACAGCAATGTCCACATCCGTCTGAGACACAGAAATCCCTTCTCGGACATTGGTAAAAAAGACACTCATATCCTCAATCAGATTAAGGTATCGCCGATACAAACCACTGTCTGAGGCGACTTCCGGCATTATCAAGAGTTTCACATCCGGCAGACTACTGACCCCACTGCCGCCATCATCCAACAGATGCCCGTCGGTCACCACATAGGAGATATTCCAGTCCTCCATCGCTTTTAAGTCGCGATCCTTCAGCTTTACACCTTCGGCGAGAAACATATTTTTTTCATCATCAAAATAAAGGGGAGCAGAAAAACTCATTCCTGGTGAAAGGGCACTATAGCGCAATTTTTTCAATTTTCTTCCCCCATCAATCAGAAGCGGAATATATCCCGCCTCTCCATTTTTCAAGAAAAGCAAAAATTCCGGCCACCGCCTCATAGGTTTCGGGAGGAATACAGGAACCTATTTCATATACCGAAAGTATATTGCTCAATCGGGGATCTGCAACAATCTGAATATCATGTTCCAACGCAATATCTGTTATACGCTCTGCCAGCAGTCCCTTGCCCTTTGCGAGGATGAATGGGGCTGCATATCCGTCAGGATAACAGAGCGCGACGGCTGCTTTCTTCTGTCCCACTATATCTCCAAGTTGATACCAGAGAATCTTTGATTCCCTGAGAATAATTCGTTCCCATCGAATTCATCATCGACAGAAAACAAGCTGTCTTCATCTTTTTTTTGTACATAACATACTGTAACATCCTGCAGAAACGCTGTTGTCTCTTGCAAAGACAGTATTTTCACAAAACGCTTGATAACCAGATCACGCTCGTCATTAGGAATTGGAGGAAATCGGCAGAACTCAATCTTTCGCCCTCCGTTATGAGACTCCCCTATAAGGAGATAAAACAGCCATCTCTCCCCGGCAGACTCTGCCGACACAGATACCCGAAGAGTCTTCTGTTCAACTGTATCAACGAGAAAGGCAAGGGCTCCCCTCGTTTCATTCCCCCCTATTTCTATGTTATAAGGAAGTACTATCCAGTGGTTTCGCCGATCCGAAGAAGAACCGTTCAGATGGTTAAACAAGGTCAACACCCCCGGTGTACGATCAAGCTCTGAGAAACGGTCGTATATTCTCTTGAGAATTTCAGGTTCTTCCTCTTCGGAAGACTCCCTGTCAAACCCGGAATCTGCATCCTGATACACATCACCCCCTTGCATTGACAGCAAAAGACCTGCAATATCAGACGGAAAGGGTTCTATCCCCTTTTCAAGCAACTGGAGTGCGGCTTCGGCTGCCTCGCTCTCCCTGCCGGGAAAACGGGCAGCAAGACGCCGAGCCTTCTCAGCATTTTCCGTATGCACCCCGACACCGAGCTGCTGAAAAAGCTGCACCAACCTCAGAGAGATCCCATCAGCAGGCAATCCGGTACGAGCAAAAAACTGCGCAGCCTCATCGGACAGAGCAGCGGCTCCAACATTCTCAACCAAGGGATGCAGATAAAGGGTGTTATTCCGTATCCGTATCTCCGCCCGAAAATTGTCACCCGATTTCAGATCCAATTCCGACGAAACCTGTATACGAACACCATTGAGTGAAACAACTGCATCACTTCCGCTCTTTTCAAGCACACGCACAAAAACAGAACCCCCATCCTTCAACATCAAAGAAGGAATAGAAGTTCTGTCGTGTATAAAAATAGTTCCTACAATACTCGGCGTTCTATTCACCGCATCTTATAGATCTGCTATTACTTTGCAGCAATAACATCACTCTTCTTAATAATAAGCTCACGAATCTTCGCAGCCTTACCGATCTTTCCGCGAATATAATAGAGCTTACTCCGGCGCACCTTACCAGGGCGGAGAACCTCTACCTTCGCAATGCGAGGAGAGTGCATCGGGAAAACCCGTTCTACACCAACGCCATAAGAATTCTTACGAAAGGTAAATGTCTGGCGAACACCGCTGTTTTTGAAGCAGATCACCAAACCTTCATACATCTGGATGCGTTCTGTCTTACCTTCAACAATCTTGAAATGAACTTTTACCGTATCACCCACTTTGAATGAATCGATTTCGCTCTTCTTCTGACCTTCTTCGATAGTCTTAATCAAATCCATCACTTTACTCCCAGGGGAATCACCGATTATTCCGGCTATCCATAATTTCTTCAATAATATGCTCCGCTTCCGGAGTCAGAACCCCGTCAACCCGCAGTTTCTCTATCATATCCGGGCGAACGGAAACGGTCTTTTCCAACCGTTTCCGCAACCGCCAACGCCTGATATTCTCATGATGCCCTGAAAGAAGCACCTCGGGAACCTTCATTCCCCGATACTCTTCAGGCCGTGTATACTGGGGATATTCCAGTAATCCGTTGGAAAAACTCTCCTCTTCCAGGGACTCACTTGAAATAACGCCCTCAATAAGCCGATACACAGCGTCGATGATCACTACCGCCGCCGTTTCACCGGATGACAACACATAGTCACCGATGGAGATCTCATCATTGACCCAGGAATCGATTATCCGCTGGTCGATCCCCTCATAGCGTCCGCAGATGAACACCAGATCGGATTCTCTGCTCAGCTCTTGAGCAAGCCCTTGAGAAAAAGGACGCCCTGAGGGAGACAGATATATAACCCGTTTCCCCTCTGTACCAACACTATCAAGTGCCAATCCAAGAGGTTCGGGAAGCATCAGCATCCCGGCACCGCCGCCATAGGGGTTATCATCACAGGTCTTATGCTTGTCAAAAGCAAAATCCCGGATATTCACCAAGTCGTATTCTATCAGTCCCCGATCAACAGCTTTGGCCATGATGGAACTTGAAAAAAAAGCCTCAGGAATTTCGGGAAAGAGTGTCAACACATGAAATTTCACTGGATACTACTCCAAAACCCACAGGTGCAGTAACTCTACAGTCCCTTTTCCGATATCGACGGCACCGATGAACTCATTCCTGAAGGGAACAAAAACAGTCCGATCTTCAGCAGAAGCGTCATCCAAGACAACCTCCAACAGTTCTCCAGCCCCGCCTTCGATCACCCCAGTGATCCTGCCCACTACAACAGGAGGTACCCCGTAAACAAGGGCACATCGGCATAGATCCGCAATGTAATACTCATCCCTATCAAGAGGACAAGCATTTTTCCGGGGAACAAGTATCTCCCATCCGGAGTATTTCTTCATCTCCTCCGGTGAATCGATACCGCCCAGTTTCATTACAAGACGTCCGATATCGTTTGCATCCACCGACTCAACGGCAAAACGCTTTTCGACACCATCTTTCCGTACAAAAATCTCTTTAAGCTCCAGAAAGTGAGCAGTCTCCCCTGAGGAAGACTCCACCTTTACCTTTCCTTCCACTCCAAAGGGTGTACGGATAAATCCAACAACCAGACGTTCCATCTAATCCAGAATTTCCAGAGTAAATCGTTTTCCTGATTTCCCGGAGGAGGCACTTAAAACAGTACGCATAGCTTTCGCAATACGTCCGTATTTTCCGATGACCTTTCCGATATCCGGCTGGGCCACGCGCAGTTCCAGAACAGTGCTCTTGTCACTATCCACAACATCCACGGAAACAGCGCTGGGGTCGTCGACCAGAGTTTTTGCGATATATTCGATCAGGTCTTTTTCCATTCCCCAGCCTCCGAATTACAAAGAAAAATTCTTTTTGTTGAGGATTTTGCGAACCGTATCGCTCGGCTGAGCGCCAACGTCGATCCAATGACGCATCTTGTCTTCATTGAATTCAATCTGCTTGTCTTCGGCAGAGATGGGATGATAGACACCCAACTCTTCGATCGTTTTACCGTCCCTGGGCTCCCGTGCATCCTGCACGACAATGCGATAGAAGGGACGCTTCTTTGTTCCAAATCTCTTGAGTCTGATTTTTACACTCACCTGTATAAGCCTCCTGAGGTTCCCTGAGCGGTTTAACCCACCCACGCTCAAAATTACAAAATATTGAAGTTATTTTATACCCTTAAAAGGGAAAATAGTCAAGTGCGGGGTATCCAATTCCGATAACGTTTTTTCTTCCCTCTGCCGATAACCTGCATAGCTCCTTTGTTTACCAAACCCCGCAAAAGCCGTACCGCCATAGCTTGAGAGACATCAAGGGCGGTTTCTATATCCCTCCTGGCAATTTCGCCTTGTTTATGCAACAGGGTAATAATCTGTTCTTCATCCTCAGTAAAGAAATTGACATCGTTATATGCACCATAGCAGGGGTGATTTGCATATCCATAGCGTGAATACACAGGAGTGGGTTTGCCGCCCAGAGGGGAAACTCAGGAGGGGTTCCCGAAACATTTCTGTTAGGAATTCCTGTACCGTAGGCTTCTAGAGGATAGCCGCTTCACTGGCAGGAACCGACGCTGCACCCTGACGGACATAAACTAATAGAAGAAGTTACGCCGAAAATAAAAAAGGACTGCCGGATATCTCATCCAATTCAGTCCTTTTCATTATATCAGATGTTCAAATAGCGGTTCAAAGGCTTCGATAAGCTGCGGTCCCAATGTCTCGATGGTGCCCTCGGTACTCAAGCCGGAGGCATTCCTGTGTCCGCCGCCGCCGAATGCCGAAGCTACGCCGCGTACTTCGATCAAGTCCCGGGAGCGTAATCCTGCAGTGCAGGTAGTCTGAGTATCCTGACGCACAAAAACGATAACCTCAATGGTGCTTACCCCAAGCAGGAGCTGGTAAAGCATATCTGAGTCCCGTTCCCCTTTGCCCACCATTTCGGTGTCCTCCAGGGTCTCCCATGTGAAGGCTAATCTGCCATCGTAATGGAGTTCCGCCCGATCCATGAGCCGCCCCAGCAGCTTTCGGGATGCGAAGGACTTGTTACCGCTCATCGCCGACTGGGTCAACCGTGGGCTTGCACCTTTCGTAATAAGCCGTCCAGCGGCTTCAAACACATCTCCGTGGCCTGCCTCGACAAAACGGAAAAAACCGGTATCTGTGGCAAGTCCAAAGAACAGCATCTTGGCGACCTCTGCATCGATCTCCTGATTCAACAGTTCAAACACCATCTGTATCAGATATGCTGTTGCAGGCGCCTCAGGGAGGATGATACAATTTTCGTCGTTGCAAAGGCTTGTCTTGTGATGATCGATGATAAACCGAGGAAGCCCCTCAAGCTGGGGAACGATAGAATCCCCCAGTCTATCATTGGCGGAACAATCTACGATGAAAACCCCGGGAATCCCCTCCTCGGGAGGGAAACTCCAGGTTTTCTCAAAAAGCTGTTCGTACTTTCGCACTTCCGGACGGCGGAAGGGGCCTTCGGATATAGCCGCACCCTTTTTACCCAACCGCTTTACCAGAGACAGCATAGCCAGAGAACTGGTAATACTGTCTCCATCGGGCTCTTTATGACCGGCAATAATAAAAGCCGAATGGGCATCTATAAAAGCCAGGAGCTTCTCTTTTTTTTTCTCATCGATTACAATCATTAAAGGTTCCGTCAGTACTTAATATCAATGGTGTCAATATTGAATGCTTCTGCACCATTATTGTCTGTATACACGCCATTCCATACAGTATCCGCAGGATTTGACGGAAGATTGAGCCTGACCCGCTGAAATTCACCCTTGTTATAATACACCGTCATATAGGAACCCATATACCCTTCAAGAGGACCCAAAGATGCTTTACGCTCGGTTCCAGCAAACCATTTCTTGGGAATCATAGTCTTACCAATTCCCTGACCCTTCTTCTGGTAATACACAACATACCCGTCCCGATGCTGTAAAACCCGCACAACCGGTACAGAGATATAATACAGATCACTGGTAGTGGTTTCTGTAGCCCACATGGACGCAGAACACATAAAGACAAGGCATACCGCCGCAAGAGTAACTCTCTTTCTCATACAAACTCCCATATATATTTCCGTTCAACCGGAAGCGGAACAAAGTTCCGCAACTTCCCTTATATTGTAGCCAACATTATGGCTTTTATCGTGTGCTTCCTGTTCTCCGCCTGCTCCCAGACACGGCTTTTTGCACCCTCAATAACCTCAACCGACACCTCCTGCCCTTTGACAGCTGGCAGACAATGCAGAAATATACAGGCATTGTTTTCGGTTTTTTCCATGAGCGATTCATTTACCTGATAAGGGGAAAGCAGTACATTCCGGAGATCCTTGAGACTCTCCTCTCCCATAGACACCCATACATCAGTATACACAGCGTCAGCCCCCTTTACCAGAGCGATCTCGTCGGTAATCTGTATCCGGGCTCCGGATGCTTCTGCCCAGGGTCTGCAAATATCTACCAATGCCCTGTCAGGAAACAGCTCCCTGGGGCTGATTATGGTAAAATGCACCCCCAGTTTCGCACAGATTATCATAAGAGAACGGGCTACATTGTTTCTGCCGTCACCGATAAAAACGAGGGTTCTCCCCTCTATCGAGCTGAATTCTTCTTCCAGGGTCATCACATCCGCAAGAACCTGTGTAGGATGATAATCATCGGTCAAACCGTTATACACTGGAACACCTGCATATGCAGCGAGGGTCTCCACCGTTTTTTGGGAATAACCTCTAAACTGGATCGCTGAGAACATCCGTCCCAGAACACGAGCTGTATCCTCTACGGATTCCTTTCCGCCAAGCTGAATATCATTGGAGGAGAGAAATACCGGATGCCCGCCCTCCTCGCCAAAGGCGGTTTCGAAGGCGCAACGGGTTCGGGTAGAACGCTTTTCAAAAATAAGCGCAATCGTCTTTCCTGCAAAACGCTGATTGTGCTCACCGCTTTTTGCCTGCTCTTTTACCGTCCGTGCCAGAGCCAATAATTGACGTATCTCTTCAGGAGAATAACTGATCCAATTGACCAGAGATCTTCCTTTAAAAGAAGAAAAATCCATATATATCCCTCTTATTTCATAAAAACAATAGATTTGTATGGTATATCGCTTTAGCAAAGGATGTCAAGAATCGATACTATAAAAGAGGATTTCTAAAATTCATTTTTCGTACCCGGAGGATAGCTGAATGCTCTATGTGTATATAGAAGTTCGGTATAAAAAGCAGCTTGAAAAAATAAACAGCCCCGCTATAGAAAAACTGAACAACGCCCTTGAACGGGTCTGCGTTGATCATGGGGGGGAAATATTCCGTCACGGAACCATTCTCTTTGCCGGTTTTGATGAAAATTGCGTGGGTTATCTTTTTGGAGCTGCCCGTACCTTACTCACTATTCAGTCAGGGCTTCACACAAATAGAAAATGGATAGGCGAATATGCCATATTAGCAGACAGTTCTGAGGCAACCGAGGAAGTTGTATTTCAGAACCTCCAGGCATCAAGCAATAAAATACTCAGAGAAGATGGTATCTTCTGCCTTCCTGCCGCTGCAGCTCAGCTTAAAGAATATCTTGTCTTTGGGGAGGATGTGTTTCCCCGCACCATAGGAACAATGACAGTTATCGGCAACCGTCTTGAACAGGAAGGGACCATCAGAAATAGCAGTACAGAAAAGACTTTTCGCTATCCCATCCTCTCAGGAGGAAATACGAATATCCTCACTGCCCTAAGAAATTGTTTTGGACTGCTTCCTCAAAACGAGATTGAGATGGCGTTCACCAATGAGGAGCGGACAACGGCAAAGAAGCTTCGGTTCGCTATGAAAGCTTTTGAGCGTTCCCGTTTTGATATACAAATTCCCGATTATATACAAAAGAACCTTATAGAGTTGTGCAGGCTCTATTTCCGAGGTGCGGTGACACTGTCTACAAGAAGCCGAAAATCGGTACAATTTTATCTTCAGTCCTCAGAAAACCTGAAGGAGGAGTTCACAAACCAGCTAAGAGAACTCTGTGCCCCCATACCAGTAAAGTTCCTCTCCAACGAAGAGGATATTTCCATCTCTTTTGAGCATAGACTTACAGAAATCCCAACGGATCTTCTTGAGATAGGGTATCTTATTTTTCGAGCCGTAGAGTACCTGTACATGGATGAACTATTTCCTTTTTTTGCTTACTTAGGCAAAAAAAAGGTGTATCTCGACAGCGCTTTGGAACAACTGTGCAACTGCGGTCTTCTCGAATGGAAAAACCGTCAAATCATACCCAACCTCAATTATAAAAAGCATCTCATCCATATACTTCGGGAGAGATGCGATTCCCTCGATGTACACTTGGGGAATTTCCTCTGGCAGAACTATTGCGACTGCACTCTTACTGCCAGTTTCGGGCTCTATAGAACACTAAAGGAGCTGAAAATCGAAACATCCGAGTCCTTTCTGCTCTCCTGCATCTATGCCTTTCTCGAAGAAGAACCATGGAAACACTATCCCGAACTCCTCACAAAGGAAGCCCTTACGGCAATTCTCCGGGTATCTCCTGAACAGGCGGTTCAGATACTCGATCTTATCAGGTGCAGACAATTGCTGCTTTCTGGAATCGGGAATGGCATCAACATTGACACCCTTGAAGCTTCCTCTGAGATAACTGCATTTGAACACTATATCCAAAAAGGAGAGTCACTATTGGAATGCGCCATAGCCCTTGAGTGCAGTCATTGGTATTACGGGTCAGGTCTGCTTCCCAAAGCCATGAATACGGTTAAGAATGTACTCCAGAAAGTTCAGTTTAAAAAGAATCGGCAAGGGGAATACCGTTGTTTTGCCCTGCTCGCCCTGATACATCTCACCGAAGGACATATCAGCGATAGCACGGCCTATTTCGAATATGCCAATGACTGTGCCGACGCCGCAGGAGGAATACTCTATCATTTGCGGGCCCGTTGCAATCTTGGGATGATCCATTTTATCGAAGGTAATTTTTCCCGGTGTATAAAGCTGCTTGATGCAGATATCCCCCATTCCTGGGAACTTTTTGACCGGAATATGCTTGTCTTTATCGTTTTTTTCAAAGGAAGATGTTTCTTCGAACTGGGAAACTATGAACGAGCAAAGGAAGAGTTTTCACAGGCTCGAGAGTTTGCCCAAGAACTGCTCTTACCTGATGCAGCGGTTCTGGCTCATGTGTGGTTAGGCCGGGTTCTGAGCTGTCAGGGCAGACGGGTAGAGGCGGAACATATTTTCAAAGAATACCAAAACAGTATCCCTGATGCGTTTCTTTTCTATGCAGAAAGCTGCATTCTCAATGAGCGAGGGACTATTTCCGCTGAGGATGCGAAAAACAGTATAGATATGTTCAGTAGACAACTCATTTGGTACAATGAACATTTCATCTGGACTTCGGGGTTCCGTTTTGCAGAAGATTTCTGTTACGCCGCTAACAGGAATAACTCCGCTGACACAA
>JAITWB010000213.1 GCA_031285525.1 Spirochaetaceae bacterium | reverse complement strand
CTGATTATATATGCCATAAAAAACAGAGAGGAGTATGCGGAAATACATTCCGCTTCCGATCTACGGAAAACAGAGAGGAGTATTTCTGCAATGGATCAGAAAGTTGTAACCGCCCGGGTACGTACCGTAACCGGAAAAGCCGCCGCAAAAAATCTGCGTAAGGCTGGCCGTTTGCCCGCCGTTATCTACGATCATAAAGGTCAGAGTATCGTTCTTGATATTGACGAAGCTGAATTCACCAAGGTTTGGAAGATAGCTACACCCACAACGTTGATCACCGTTGATGTTGAAGGACAGGGTAAGAAGCTCGCTTTTATCAAGGATACACAGAACAATCTGCTGCAGGACAAGAACCTTCATATCGATTTTTATGCGATTGAAGAGGATCAGCCCCTGCGGAAGTCCATCAAGGTACAGGTCGAGGGAAACCCCGTGGGTATCCGCGATGGCGGTATCTATGAGAAGGGTGTTCAGTCTGTTGAGATTGAGTGTCTTCCCAAGGATCTTCCTGTGCGGATGGTCGTTGATGTGTCCGATCTGGGACTCGGTCAGAGCATCCTGGTGAAGGATCTTCCCTTTGCGAAAGAGGTAAAGGTTCTGAGCAATGGCGATCTTGCTGTTGCGGTGATGAAGAACCCGAAGGGCTGATGCCTGGAGGAGTCGAAACTCGTTTCGAATGAAACAAGTTTCACCCGAAACGAGTTTTGGACGAAATACCATTTCGGGTAAAATAAAGTTTTCAAATAACTTTTTATAGAAGGGCTTGTCCTGCAGATGCGGTGACAGCCCTTTTTTATTGTACAAGGCGGTTCTATGGATAGCGTTTTTGTGACAGATTTTGAACGCCGTGTAGGGGATGAACTGAGTTCCTTTTTGGGTTTCGCAGGTAAAGGCGGCGGTGAGGGAAAGAGCGGTAGCGCTGTTGTTGCTGCTGCTGTTTCCGGCGGACCCGATTCTATGGCTCTCTTGAGGGCGCTGCTTGAGTTGCGAAAGGAATACGGCTATCTCTTGGAAGTTGTTACGGTGGATCACAATATGCGTTCTCCCGAGGAGAGCGGCGCCGATGCGGTCTTTGTCAGCAATTTTTGCCGGGACAGGGGTGTTTCCTGTACCGTAGTTGTCCTGAAACCGGGGGAGATAGCTTCTACTGCCGTGTCCCGGGGTCGGGGTACAGAAGATGCTGCCCGGTTTCTTAGGTATGAGATATTGGAGCGTTTTGCCGCCGAGAAGGGGGCTTCTGTTGTTTGTCTTGGACATAATCGAAACGATCAGCTTGAGACCCTGGTGCAGCGGTTCCTGCAGGGCGGTTCCGCTCAGGGGATACAGAAGAGCCGGGGGGTGTTTTTTCGGCCTTTGCTGGGGATATCCCGGAAAGATATCGAGCAGTACCTCGCTTTGACAGGTACGGACTTCAGGATAGACGGGACAAACAGCGATACGGGCTATTTGCGGAATAGATTGCGGTTGAAGCTGCTGCCCCTGCTGGATGAGGTGTATCCCGGCTGGGATGAGGGTGTGTTTCGGGGTGCGGAACAGGCGGAGATGCATAATGCGGTTGTCGAGACGCTTGTGCCCGGTGACTTTTGGAGCAGAGACGGGACAGCAGTTCCATGCGAAACAGTCGTTTCGGGCGAAACAGGTATTTCGGGTGAGATTTGTGTTTCCGGTGATAGGGAGCGCTTTTTGGGGCTTCCTGAGGCGGTGCGGCTGAGACTGCTGCAACAGGGGCTGGTGGAGCTTCAGCGGGGTTCTGTGACAGCCGGGGCAAGGATACCAGGCGGAACAAGAGTACCGCGGGAGATGCTGATGCGGGCGGTTCGGGGCAACCGGAGAGTTGCGGGTTGCGGGATCGTTATCACCTGTGAGGGGGCGGATACGTCCGAGGGGAATACTTCCGGCGCAGATGCGTCTACGGCGAAGATTCGGCTTTTTCGGGATATTGCATATACAAAAAGAATCGGATATTTTGATATAGTAAGAGAATGCGGATGTATACGGATTCCTTGTGAAACCACTGTTTTTCAAGGGACGGACGTTCTGCCGGGGACAGTGCGGATCTGTTCTGTCCTTCCTGAAGATGCTCAAGTGTACCAGGGACCTTTTCAATTACCCTTGGTTATACGCAGCAGGCGGGAAGGGGATGTTGTTGCAGATAGCGGCGGCGGAATGCGGAGCGTGAAGAAGGTGCTGGGGAACTGGAAGGTTCCCTCTGAGATTCGGGATAGTATTCCGATTGTCGAGGATGCACGGGGTATACGCTGTGTGTGGGGTTCTGTGTTCGGGTACGATGATTGGGTTGTCAAGGATTCTGTTGCCAGTGAGAAATCGGGAACATATGTCTATCTTGTATTATTGGGGTTATAATGGCTGAAGGCGGAGATGACAACAGCAGGAGAAATGCTCCTCCGGGGAAAAATCGGGGTTCGGTGAATCCGAGCGGCAGAGCCGGGTTTCTTTTTTTTGTTGGTGCGATTATTTTTTTTGTTCTGTTTATGATGCTGGGGGTGGGAGGAAATTCGGTTCCCGAGATGTCCTATTCCCGGTTTATTGCGTCTGTAAAGAACGATGAAGTTTTGATGGTTCGTATCGTTGATAATCAGGAGATACAGATTTCCTTTGCCAATGGTACTTCCTATAAGACCTATATTCCCTATACCGATGAGGATTTGATCCCTTTGCTGGAAGCGCATAAGGTGGTTATGTCCGGCGGCGTTTCCAGCCCATCACTTTTAGGGTATATTTTGCAGTTTTTGCCCTTGCTGGTTACGATTATATTCGTGGTGGTTATATTTCGGCAGATGTCGGGGCAGAATGTGCGGGCTCAGCAGTTTTCCCGGAGCCGGGCACGGCGGTCGGATATCGGTTCTTCCTGTACCTTTGCCGATGTGGCGGGACAGGAGGAGGCCAAGACAGAGTTGCGGGAGGTGGTGGAGTATCTCAAGAACCCCCGTAAGTTTGTTGAGATGGGAGCGAAGATTCCGAAGGGCGTTCTTTTGGTGGGAAGTCCCGGAACGGGAAAGACCCTGCTTGCCCGCGCTGTGGCAGGAGAGGCTGGGGTGGCGTTTTTTCATATCTCCGGCAGTGATTTTGTGGAGATGTTTGTCGGTGTCGGCGCAAGCCGGGTGCGGGATTTGTTTGATCAGGGACGACGACACGCTCCCTGTATTATATTTATAGATGAACTGGATGCGGTGGGGCGTGCACGGGGTACCGGTTACGGCGGCGGTCACGATGAGCGGGAGCAGACCCTTAACCAGATGCTGGTTGAGATGGACGGCTTTGATACCAAGAGCGGCGTGATCGTTCTGGCTGCGACAAACCGCCCGGATGTACTCGATCCTGCTCTGCTCCGTCCCGGCCGGTTCGATAGGCAGGTGATGGTTTCCCTTCCGGATATACGGGAGCGGGAGGCGATTATCGCTGTTCATGCAAAGAAGATTCCCCTCGCTCTGGATGTGGATATGAAACGGCTTGCCCGGTCTACGGTGGGCTTGAGCGGCGCGGATCTTGCCAATATGGTGAACGAGGCGGCTCTCTTTGCCGCCCGGACGGACAAGAAGCAGGTGGATATAACGGATTTTGAGAACGCCCGGGATAAGATACTGTTGGGGACAGCCCGTACGTCGATGGTGCTTTCGGACAGAGAGCGGCAGATGACCGCTGTCCACGAGGCGGGGCATGCTCTTCCGTATTATTATCTCGATAATGTGCATCCCTTGCATAAGGTGACGGTGATTCCCCGGGGGAGGGCGCTGGGTTTGACCGTGGGTCTTCCCAAAGAGGATGTTCATTCGAGTACCAGGAACTGGCTGCTGGATCAGCTGGTGATTATGTTCGGGGGCTATGCTGCCGAAACTGTGGTATATGCCGATGTTACTACGGGTACTCAGAACGATATCCGCAGGGCAACTGATATCGCCCGCCGGATGGTTTGCGAGTGGGGAATGTCGGATGAACTGGGAGCTGTCGCCTTTGGGCAGGAGGATGAGCCGATCTTCCTCGGAAAGGAGATCGCCAGACATAAGGACTACTCCGAGAATACGGCGATGCGGATAGATTCGGCGATTCGGACGATTCTTGAGGAAGCGAAGAACCGGGCTCTCTCTATTCTGACTGAGCATAGGTCTGAGCTTGATATACTTTCTTCGGCGCTGGTGGAACGGGAGACCCTGGATGATGCTGATATCCGGGCTCTCTTGGGTTTTGCCGCTGCCGAAGGGCCTCTTACTGAGGAAGCGTAAGGTAAGGATGATTCCGGTGATCAGGAGAAAGACAGACAGGCTTTTTTTCTCGGTACTTGTATGGGGATATCTGGTCTTCTCTGTTTCCCTTTTCGCCCAGAGTTCGCCTGCTGAGCCGGAGCAAGCTGCATCGGAGATGCAGGCGGCGGAGCTAAGCACTGCGGCGGATTACCGGTTTCGGGCGGATGCGCTTTTGATGCTGGATCGGGCTGTGGTTTTTCTCGAATCCGGAGACTGGGAGCAGGCGGGACTGATTGCCGCCGAGGGTTCCCGGATGTCCCCGGATATAGCGGATCTGTGGTACGTGCAGGCTCTCTGCGCCGCCGCACGGGGTGACCCTGCAGGTGATATCATCGGTCTGCTTTCTCCGGTGGTGAAGGACGCTTATGGTTTTTCCGGTTCCCTTCAGGGAATACAGCGCAATGCGCTGCGCTGGGTGCGGTATAACAGCGGCGCCGCACGGTTGATGCTGGCGGAATACCTGACAGAGACCCTGAACTACAGCGCTGCCCTCGATTTGATACAGGACATTTCCACCGCCAATTCAAGTAACGGACAGTATATTCGGGCCCGGATACTCTATGGGCAGAACCGTGTCGATGAAGCCCGTTCGCTGATACGGGATGCGGTGACCCAATATCCCTATGACAGCCGTTTTCCGCTATTGTTTTTCCGTACCGAGCTGGCAAGGCGTGCAGAGGGGAGTGATGCTTCCGGGATAGCTCCCGAGGTTCGGGGACTGGCGGATATGCTTATCGGGCGGCTCTATCTCTGGAAGGTTGATGCTCCGCTGACGCTGCTCTATGGGGCGTCTTTTGTTTCCGGCAGGGAAGAACGGCTGCGGCTCCTCAAGGAATACCGGGCTTCTGCAGTCGATGCTGCCCTGATGCCGGGGCTTTCTGAGAAAGCTCTTTCGGCACCTCCCCATCCTCTTTCGTCAGTT
>JAITWB010000200.1 GCA_031285525.1 Spirochaetaceae bacterium | reverse complement strand
AACTTAGGCAAGCCCGCCCCGGTTCCGATAAACACCGCATCAAAGCCCTCATCATCCAAAAGCTGCGTCAGAGTTGCCGTCCGTCCCACGAGGAAATTCGTGCGGAACTCCACACCCATCTTCCTCAGTATTTCCACCTCATCCGCTACGATAGCCTTGGGCAGACGGAATTCAGGAATCCCGTATACCATCACCCCGCCGGTCTTGTGAAACGCTTCAAAAACCGTAACACTATGCCCCTGCCGCCGCACATCAGCCGCCGCCGTAAGCCCTGCAGGTCCTGACCCGATAATGGCAACCCGCTTTCCCGTCTCAACAGCAACCGCCGGAACAGTAACCTGCTTATTCGCCCGTTCCCAGTCTGCGGCAAACCGCTCAAGCCGCCCGATGGCAACCGCCTGTTCCGTGTTCTTGAGGCTCTTCCCTACGGTACACTGCCCCTGGCACTGACTCTCCTGGGGACAGACCCTGCCGCAAATAGCCGGAAGCAGGTTCGCAGTCTTTATCGTATCAACCGCCGCCTTAAACTCCCCGGCGGCTATCTTCGCGACAAACGCAGGAATCGGCACCTGCACGGGACAACCCTTCACGCAGGGAGCGTTCTTACACTGAAGACACCGAAGCGCCTCCACCTGAGCCTGCTCACTGGAATAGCCCAGCGAAACCTCACCCATCTCCCGGGCCCGCTTCTTCGGCTCCCCGGTGGGCATCTCCTGAGCCGGAATAGCCAGCCGGTCTTTCGTCGTCAAAGCAGTACCCTGACAGATCTTTTCCTGCAAAGAGGACAACTCTGCCGCCGCCTCATTCTGATATTGTGCAACTGTCTTATGGCTCATTTAGCGCTCCCTTGAGAAGGCGCCCCGCCGGCAAGAGCATCCGCCTGCATCTCTATATGGCATTTATGGTGATCTTCGTCCTCTCTGGTCTTAAAAGCCTTCATCCGCTTCATCATGCTATCAAAATCAACCAGATGTCCGTCAAACTCAGGTCCGTCAACGCAGACAAACTTCGTCTCTCCCCCCACATTCACCCGGCAGCCGCCGCACATTCCGGTACCGTCGATCATAATCGTATTCAGGGAAACCACCGTGTGTATACCGAAGGGGCGGGTCGTCTCCGCGCAGAATTTCATCATAATAGGCGGACCGATGGCGACAACCTCGTCCGGCGGATTCGCAGAAGCGCACAATTCCTTGAGCGGCTCAGTAACCAACCCTTTCCGTCCGACACTGCCGTCGTCAGTCATAATGATAAGCTCATCCGCAAGACGCCTCATCCGATCTTCAAAAATCACCAGATCCTTCGTGCGGGCGCCGATGATAACCGTCACCCTATACCCCGCCTTTTTATACCCCTCAGCAATAGGATACGAAGGGGCAACGCCGATTCCTCCGCCGATAATAACAACGGCAGGAACCTTATCCGCATTGGAAGTGTCCGCTTTTTCGATATGAGTCGGGTTTCCCAGAGGACCCAAAACTGCCTCTATGGAATCCCCCGGATTCTTCAGGGCAAGCCTATGAGTCGTCGCCCCTACGGTCTGAAACACCAGAGCAATCCACCCCGCTTCCGCATCTGCGTCGGCAATAGTCAGGGGAATCCGCTCCCCGTAATCAACATCAAGCTGCACCAGAACAAACTGCCCCGGCTTCCTGTTCCGTGCAATATATGGAGCCTCCAGGGTCATATAAAAAACCTCTTCGGAAAGCTGTTCCTTCTCAAGAATTCTGTACATCCCGCATACCTTCTTACGCAAAAAATTGTCTTTATTACATAATTATACCATTTTACCAATTTTTTACACAAGACAGGATAGTGATTTTTGTCAGAATAGGGTCTATCCTAACAGAAAATCCCTGATATTCATATGCCGAATGCCGTTTCTGCTCCGTTCAACCTCATCCATAGACACCACATATTTCGGATAGTTATCGGGCACCGTTTCCAAAGCGCCGAATTCCCGCTCTATCACCTCTTCATCTGCAAGGAGATAACACACCTGTATATATATCCGTTCCGCACCGTCAACTGCAACAAAATCGATCTCCCGTTCGCCGTTTTTTCCCACATAGACAGTATACCCCCGCCGAAGCAGTTCAAGAAAAACGATATTTTCCAGTATCTGGTTGATATCCCGGAGATTGTTACCGTAGATAGCCTCCCTGATTCCATGATCAGAAAGATAGAGCTTTTCCTGAAACTGAAGCAGCCGTTTCCCGATGACATCTTCTCTCTGTACCAGGTGGATAAGACAGGCATTTTTACAGTAATCGATATAATTGTACACCGTTTCTGTGGAAAGGCTCCGCTGTTCGCTTTTAAGATACCGCATCATGGTTGCCGCAGAAAAGGTATTTCCCGTATTCGCAATAAAAAAAGCGATAATGCGTTTAAGCAGATCCGAATCCCGTATATGGTACCGACTGATAATATCCTTGAGTATAATTGAATCGTAAATATCGGTAAGATACTGCTTAGAAGTCCTATCATCAAGGGAAAACTGGTACAAAAAGGGCATCCCGCCCTTGGTCAGATAGGTTTGAAAGCCATCTTTATCATTTTTCCCTTGAGGAGAATCGAGGATCTCCTTCCAGGAAAAAGGATGTATCCGAAATTGCACATACCGTCCTGCCAGATAGGTAGCCAATTCACCTGAAAGCATCTTGGCGTTTGACCCCGTAAGGTAGATATCAGCATCAAAGTCTATCATACAGGCGTTGATCATTGTTTCCCACTGAGGAAGTTCCTGTATTTCATCAAAAAAAAGATATATTTTCCCGCTGGCAGCGGCGTTTCTGGCAGCGGCGAACTGCCGGATATATGTGTAGGTTTTATCGGCGGAGTCCACAAAGTCAAAAGCACGGCTCTCGAAATTGACCGAAAGGACATTCCTCTCGTCTACTCCGGCGGAGTATAACTCCTCTTTTATCAGTTCAAGCATCGCCGATTTTCCGCACCGCCGTATCCCGGTAAGAACCTTTACGATATCAAGGTTGATAAAAGGCCGGATTTTTTTCATATATAATTCACGCTGTATCATTTCGGTATACCCTCATAGTTTGCTCTTTATCTTAGTATAATTTCGATATACCGAAAAGTCAATGCAAAAAATCAAATACATTTCGTTATATCGAAAACTAAATACTATAAATACAAAAACATTCGGTATACCGAAAACTTTTACCCTAGTTGTTTTTCCCCTATCTTCGGAGTATCATATGCATATGATCACACTGCTCAAGAGCGCACAGGTACAGGAAGTTTTCCGCCGTTTTTCCGAAGCCGACCCAAATCCCCAAAGCGAGCTGCACTTCCGCAGTCCCTACACGCTGCTTGTGTCGGTGGTGCTTTCCGCTCAGGCTACCGATAAAAGCGTGAACAAGGCGACAGAGTCCCTCTATGAGA
>JAITWB010000174.1 GCA_031285525.1 Spirochaetaceae bacterium | reverse complement strand
GTTCCAATAGATGAACGGGAATTTTCCAATGAGGAATACAATCGAGTATTCCCTCGGGGTACTGTTTCTACGCCAATAGGCGAAGTGAAGATAGGGCAAAATCAATTTTCAAAACTATCCGAAAAGGACGGAGGAAACCGTCGGGGACTTATTGGAGCCATGAAGCAAACTCTATCCGATCCGGTGGTTATTATCCAAGAACGTAAGGAAGAACAGCTGGCGAATATCTTTATCAAGTCTTTTACTGCAACAGAGAATAAACCCATAAGTTTCATTCTCTCAGTTGTGGTCACTATCGAAGGAATTCTGGTTGCCATATCTACTTATAAACGAAAACCCCGAGAAGTTATAGGCAAAATAAAAAAGGCTGACGGCATCATCTTTATAAAAGATAACGGCAGCAGCCCGACGAACGGAGATTAGTCTCCGCCATTTAAAAGCATAGACTATAATATCGTTTTTTGCAAGTGGAAAATTGAGTTCACGAGAATTTTAGGGGAAGAGTCAATGCAGTACTATTATTTTGTATCTTTTTTTCACTTTTTTTCTGTATTTTTACTGAAAACGGCAAGTTATCCCCGAATAGTAGTATGGAGGTACGTACTATGATAACAGATACTCTGTTTAACCGTATATTCGCAGATCCCGGGAACACCGAGATGCTTGCGGATTTTCTCGATTCTATTTTGGATATTCCAAAACAGGAATACAAGGAAATAGCTTCTGCTACATTGGAACCGTTTCGCTGGTATGGGGCGAATCCGTTGGGGATACTCTATGTGAGTATTACAACCCCAATAGGCTGCTCCATCGATGTTGAGATTACACTCAAGTCTTTCCCGGGGAAGGAACTGGGGGCGGTTATTATTATCACCGATGATCTCATAAGCCCGGAATACGATGGGTATCACAGTGTCTATTGCTTCATGAATACCGTAACGAAGGAGCTATTGTCTGATGCAGTAAGGACTCATATGTTGGAATTGGTGAAAGTGTCATCGGAACAGGATCTTCCCGGAGATCTTCGGGAAGACAAGCTAAAACGATGGTTGCTGTTCTTAAAGGCCGAAACCAGAGAAGAGCTTGAGACACTCTCAAAACGGATAGCGCATCTGGATGAGCCGATGCTCAAGAAGGCAATTGGGATAGCGATGGGAGAGTTTACCAAAGAGTGAAGCAGCCCATTCCTTCAGTCTTTGGCGTACTGCCTCAGGCTGAAGGAATGGGGTTCTGTTCTGACGGCATCGGTCACGTATTATTCCCTAAAGAGGATATCTACCATGATACTTTTTATATTATTAGTCCAATGTCATTGGGGTATTTATCTGATATTATGGAGATCCACCTTATAGAGTTATTAATGGAGGTATGCACTATGATGAACGATTCTTTGTTCAAACAACTCTTCGCAGATCCCGGTAATACCGAGATCCTTGCGGATTTTCTTGCGTCCGTTCTGGACATCCCGAAGCGGAAATACAGAAAGGTTGCCATCGTTACCGAGGATCGATGGCTTCAGCGCAGATTGAACCTACGGGGCATATTCGATGTAGATCTCAAAACTCCATCAGGCGATGTCATCTATGTAGAGATTCGGCTCAAGTCATTTCCCTGGGTGAAAAAGAGCGCAACTATTACTATCGTCGAAAAGTCCCTGTTTCCTGAACATCTGGCGCATCACGAGTTCCTTGACTGCGACGGTAGATGGCTAGGCACAAGCTATGGTACAATAGAGAATCATACCTTGGTTCTGTCGAATGTTCACGTGTACCCTGGTCTTATTCCCCGGGAGGAAAAACTCAAAGAGTGGCTGTGTTTGTTAAAAGCCGAAACAGTGGAGGAAATTGACTCACAGGCGAGCAGGATACAGCATAAGGATGTGCCGATGATCCAGAAGGCAATTGAGATAGTGAGGAGTGTATCCCCAAAGATGAAAACCGTGTCATGAAAACGCAAAAACACCAGATCCTCAAAGAGTCTTTCGGCTACACCGAATTCCGGGGCGGACAGGCGGAGATAATCGATGCGATTCTCGACCGCCGGGACGCCCTCGGGATAATGCCCACCGGAGCGGGGAAGTCCCTCTGCTACCAGATTCCGGCGCTCCTGCTGGAGGGAGTCACCGTGGTTATCTCTCCCCTCATTTCCCTCATGAAGGATCAGGTGAACGCCCTGGTGCAGGCGGGAGTTGCGGCGGCATTCGTCAACAGCTCCCTCTCCTCTGCGGAATACGCCGAAACAATGCACCGGGCATCCATGGGGGAATACAAAATCCTCTATGTCGCCCCGGAGCGGCTCTTCAGGGATGATATGCTCCGGTTCGCAGAAACAGCGGATATCGCCATGATTACCGTAGATGAAGCCCACTGTGTTTCCCAGTGGGGGCACGATTTTCGTCCCAGCTATCTCAAGATACGGGATTTCGTCGGGTATCTGAAAAAACGGCCGATTATCAGCGCCTTTACCGCCACCGCCACCGAACGGGTACGTAAGGATATCGTCACCATCCTCACCCTCGATGACCCCTTCAGCATTACCACCGGCTTTGACCGGAAGAACCTCTCTTTCTCCGTAGAGCGGCCGGAACGCAAGCTTATCGCTCTCTTGTCCTACCTTCAGGACCACCGGGACAGCAGCGGCATCATCTACTGCTCCACCCGCAAGTTGGTGGAAGAGGTCTGTTCCGCCCTTACTGAAAAGGGCTACTCCGCAACCCGTTACCACGCAGGTCTCGACGACCGGGAGCGGCACCTGAATCAGGATGATTTTATTTACGACCGCCGCAAGATAATGGTCGCTACCAATGCCTTTGGTATGGGAATCGACAAATCCAACGTCTCTTTTGTCATCCATTATAATATGCCCAAGAACATCGAGAGCTACTACCAGGAAGCGGGCAGGGCAGGACGGGACGGCAGCAGCGCCGACTGCATCCTCTATTACAGCCCTCAGGATGTACGGCTGAATACCTATCTCATCGAAAACAGCCAGGACGAGGACAGTTCCGGCGGAAGCACCGTAGAAAACAATCTGGAGCTGCTCAAACAGATGACATTCTACAGTACCACCTACGAGTGCCTCCGTTCATTCA
>JAITWB010000053.1 GCA_031285525.1 Spirochaetaceae bacterium | reverse complement strand
CGAAGCCCGGGGGGTTCTCTGTCTCTGCATTGCCTGCCACGGTATAGCCCTTGGCGAGTATCCGCCTCCGATCATTAAAAAAGCTGTTGTGGGCAGCGCCAGAGCTGACAAAAAGCTCGTTCAGGAGTATGTCCGGCTCTTGTTGGGAATGGAGAGCATTCCCAAACCGGATCACGCCGCCGATGCGCTGGCTGCGGCGATAACCCATATACATTCAAGTTTTCCCTTGTCCTGACAGCACAGAAGTATTCACCCCTTCGTGTTCAAGTAGTTGTATCTTTTTATCCAATCCCCCCGCATACCCGGTAAGACTGCCGTCTTTTCCTATTACGCGGTGGCAGGGAATGATAATCGAGATAGGATTGTGACCCACCGCTCCGCCGACCGCCTGGCTGGACATGTGTTCCCTGTTCATCCGGGAAGCCAGAACGTGAGCGATCTCTCCGTAGGTAGTCGTTTCTCCGTAGGCTATGCCGCAAAGGATATCCCATACAGCCCTGCGGAATTCGGTCCCCTGAGGGTTTAGGGACAACTTGGAGTTGTGGGACAACTCGTAAAGAGCAGGTCTGTCCCCGGCGAAATAACTGTCCAGCCAGCTCTTCACGGTAGAAAAGAGGGGGAGGTCAGCGTTTTCCGTGACCCTTCCAGAGCGAAGTTCTTCCGTCAGCCCGTGGGCAAAGTATTTTTGTCCTTCGAACCATAAGCCGGTAAGATTTTCTCCGTCGCTGGTCAGCATGAGCCGTCCCATCTTGAGCCCCTGCCTGGGGGTATAAAAAACTGAATACACCATGGTTGCTTCCTCGAAATCTATGATATACTATTATAGAAGATTATGTACATTATGGAGCATTAGATGAAACCAACATTACTTGTTCTTGCCGCAGGCATGGGAAGCCGTTACGGCGGAGTGAAGCAGATCGATGGGGTAGGGCTGCACAACGAAACCCTGCTGGATTATTCGGTCTATGACGCAATGAAAAGCGGTTTTGGAAAGGTTGTGTTTATTATTCGTAAAGATATAGAGAGTGATTTCCGGGAACGGCTTTTCGACAGGATAGCGAAGAAGTTCGATGCGGAATATGTGTTCCAGTCCCGGGAGGCGCTGCTCAATGAGGAGCAGATTGCCCTTTCGGTGAACAGGAAAAAACCCTGGGGAACGGTTCAGGCGGTGCTCTGCGCCAAAGATGCGGTAAAGGAACCTTTTACGGTCATTAATGCTGACGACTACTACGGACGGAAGGCCTATCAGACCATCGAAAAGCACCTTTCTGCGGTGGAGCCGGGCTCAACGGAACACGCCATGGTAGGCTATGTGCTGGAAAACACCATGAGCCTCTCCGGGTCTGTCTCCCGGGCGGTGTGCGAAGTAAACGGCGACTATCTGGTTTCTATGAAGGAAAACACGAATATCCGGTATGAAGGTGATGGAATCGTTACCAATCTCGACGGGGCGGACAAAAAACTGACCGGAAAAGAGTGGGTTTCCATGAACTTCTTCGGTTTCACCCCTGCGGCATTCACCTCATTCGGCGCCTATTTCGATGACTTCCTCCGGGATAATGCGGCAAGCGAAAAGACCGAAGCCTTCCTTCCCAATGCGGCGAACGATATCGTGGCGAAGAAAGAGGGAAAGATACATTTCTACACCTCCGCAGAACGATGGTTCGGTATGACCTACCCCGAAGACCGGGAGATCGTTACGAAAGAGATCGCAGCGAAGATCGCCGAAGGCTATTACCCTGAGCGCCTCTGGGACTAAAGATGATATACCGATTGACTCCCCAACTCCACACAAAAGTGTGGGGCTGGGAAAAATGGCTTGTTTCAACACATCCTGCAGGTGAAACACCTGTAGGGGAAACGCTGGTTTCCGCAGGGACTGCTGTTCCTGCAGGAACGGCTCTGAGTGAGGTTATCGGCGGAAGGTATCCCCTGCTTATCAAGCTGATCCGGGCGGAAGATCGGCTTTCGGTGCAGGTGCATCCCGGAGACGATTACGCCCGGGAACACGAAGGGGATTCGGGTAAAACTGAATTCTGGTATATCGTTGACGCCGATCCCGGGGCAACCCTCATCTGCGGTTTGAATCCCCATAACGGCGAGTCTCCCTCACGAGATGGGCATCCCTCTCGGGATGCTTTGCAGAAAGCCATCGACGAGGGAACCCTGGAAGACTGGCTTCATGTTGCCGACGTCAAGCCCGGGGACGCTTTTTTCATCCCTGCAGGCACGGTTCATGCTATCTGCGGAGGCATTACTCTGCTGGAAGTGCAGCAGTCCAGCGACGTAACCTATCGGCTTTATGACTGGGGGCGGGATCGGGAGATCCACGTGCAGAAATCTCTGGACGTGATCAACTACGACCAGCAGAACGATGAACTCCATATACGGAATTTTACCGGAATCACGAACCCTTATTTTACCGCAGAGAAGGTTCTCCTAAACGGTGTCATAACGGAAAAAGCCGAAGCAGATACGAGCTATGTGCTTATATCCGGTTCGGCGGAGATTTCAGGCTCAGGACTGAATGAAGCTTTTATTGTTTCTGAAGGTGAAGCCTTTCTGGTCATGAACGGCAGCACAGTTACCATCAAGGGCAGTGCAGAATTCATGCGGGCAAAAGCGTAACAAAAGAGGAAAGAGAAGGGAGAAGGTAAAAAAGAGGAATTAGGAGGTAGAAAAGAGAAAAGAAGGATAATGTCTTCGGACTCCTATCCGATACCTCGGAAGGCCTTCTCCCCTTTTCTCATTTCTCCCTTTTACCTTCTCTTTTTGTTACGCTATTGGGCCTCTATACTGGATTAGATCCAGCTTGTCCAGCCGTTTCTGATGGATAGGCAGTCTCTTGCTGAATGATTCAAAGTCTTTTGCTTCTTCCTTGGTCCAGACTGCTTCTGCGGTGGCGCAGATCCGGGGGAATATCATGTATTCCGCAAGTCTGTCGGCGTAGATAAGCTCTGACCAGAGGTTTGCTTGTCCGCCTATGACCAAAGCGGCCTGAGCGTCGGTCATCTCTGCAACGGGATCCAGGTGATATGCCTGGGATATGGTGGTTACAGAGAACTGTCCCGGTTCCTCGTAGCAGTCGCAGGGGCGGTAATCGAAGTAGCAGCCGTCGGTGAGGGGTGACATGATGACCCGATGTCCCTTGGCTACAGCGGTCTGACCGCCCTCTCTTCCCCTCCATGACATAACAATCAGTTCCGGGGGCAGGCTGCTGATATCGGTGTTTTCGAGAACTTCGTCCCAGCCGATGGCAGTTTTGCCCCGCTCTTTAAGCATCTGGGCGAACCGCACTGTTGCCTGACCTTGGAGCTGGGCAGCCCGTTCAAAACCGGACTCTTCCATCAGTTTGCGGCATTTGGGACATTGCTCCCAGTAGGCGGTTTTAACTTCGTCTCCACCGATATGGACATAGGATGACGGAAAGAGCCTTGCAAGAGTATCGAACACGGCGGCGGCGAAGTCATAGATAATGGGATTTCCTGCGCAAAGCACATCTTCGTATATGCCGAAGGTATCGCGAACCTTGTGGGGACCTCCTGTACAACCCAATTCAGGGTATGAGGCGAGGATGGCGCTGGCGTGACCGGGAATATCCACCTCAGGAACTACTTCAATATGTCTGGCGGCGGCGTAGGCGACTATTTCCTTTATATCTTCTTCCGTATAGTGTCCCTCAAAGACCCGTCCCCAGTTTGACCTGATATCGACCCGCTTGGAACCGATATTGATCAGTTCCGGGTATCCCGGAACGGGAAAACGCCAGCCCTGATCGTCGGTAAGGTGCCAGTGGAACACGCTGATGTGGTGGAGGGACAGCACATCGATGAACTTGCGTACCGTCTTTACCGAATAAAAGTGCCGTGAGGAATCAAGCATGAATCCCCGCCATTCGAAGCGGGGGGCGTCTTCGATTTCACCGCAAGGGAGAACCAGTTCCTTTTCTGTGTAACCGGTGAGTATAAGCTGCCGCAGTGTCTGGAGACCGTGGAACATCCCCGCCGGATCAGACGCCTGTATCTCGACCCCCCTATGGCTTATAACCATCTTATAGGCTTCTCTTCCTTTGATATCTCCATTCTTCAGACAGAGGATACCGTTTCCTGTAGTTCCGATCTGATCCCCAAAGGTCTCTTGTATCTGTTTGGTGAATACATCAATTTCTGACTGAAAAATCTTGTCCCCTGAAATACCGGGAAGTCCTGTTCTCTTGAAAACCCCATCCTTCATGTTGAGGGATGACGGCTGCGGAATAATGTTCATATCAGTTCCTTATACTAATAGATACCTCCAGTGTAACCGTAAAAAGGGGGAAAGGCAAGGAAAAAGAGAAAAGAGCATGGAGAAGTGAGAAAAGGGGGAGGAAAAAAGAGAAGTGAGAAGGGAGGAATGAAAAAAGGGATAATGTGGTAATGCGGTATTACAGGGGCGGTAAGACGGACTTACACGGGCTGTAAGACAGACTTACACGGGCTGTAAGACAGACTTACACGGGCTGTAATGCGGACTTACAGGGGCTGTAATGCGGACTTACAGGTACTTGTCAGACGGCATTACAGTGAGTTGTAAGACAGCATTACGGGTACTTGTAAGATGGCATTACAGGTACTTGTAAGACAGGTTTACAGAGATGGTATGATCCCTAAACGGGAGTAAGGAGCGATGATGTACTCAAAAACCTATACACAACCAACGGCGCTGGCACCTACACCCGAATCCCCGGACAAGACAACTGGACAAAACTGTAACAGAGAACAGATAGTGTACTGCAAATGAGCTTTGGAGATGAAAAAAACCTTAATCAGAACAAATAGCAAAGCGGTTTCTGCTTTGCTATTTGTTCTTTGCACCTTGCGCTCTATTCCGTGAGTCCTGCAATGGCGGCGCCCAAGGTTATGGCGTTGTCCATGGAGACGATGTCGAAGTAGAGACCCCGTTCGTCGGTGAGTACCTGGTTCAGGTAGCCTTTGACCCGAGCCTGGAAGTTGTGGGTCTTTATGAAGGTGGTTCCTTCGCACATGATACAGACAGGCAGGGAGGCGCTGGCGCCCTTGCCGCTTCGAATGACTATGGCGGCGATGTTGGCGGCGGTG
>JAITWB010000241.1 GCA_031285525.1 Spirochaetaceae bacterium | reverse complement strand
GGAATCCCCTGTATGGAAGCGACATAGATCATCATAATATACCCGGCATACTGCCAGGTGCCGACAACGATAATTGCGAACAGCGCCAGATGCTGGTTCGCAAGAAACAGATTTTCCTTAAACCAATAAAATCCCAAAACCTCCCCGAAGGACGGTATGGCGTTGTTGAAAATAAACTGCCAGATATAACCGAGGATAAGTCCTCCGATAAGATTAGGCAGAAAAAATCCCGAACGGTAGACGCTTGAGAGTTTAAGGTTTCCCGTTACCAAGAGTGCAAGAAAAAAAGCGCATACATTGATAACAAGTATATTCAGTACCGAGTATACAACGGTAATCAAAAAAGAGTGAAGGAATGTAATATCTTTGAATATCTCGATATAATTTCCCACACCCACCCATTCAACGGCGGTTCCGGTTATGGCATTCCAGTTGGTAAACGAATAGTATATGCCCATGAAAAACGGAATAATAACAACCAAACAGAACGCCAGAACCGCTGGAAGCAAAAACAGAAAAAATGTCAGCGTATTCCGCGATCTGCCAAAGAGGTGTTTTCTCCTGCCCATACTGTCTCCTTTTTTGTAAAAACAGGGCTTCCTGTTACCGGCAGCCCTGTTTTTAGGATTATTTCTGTATATTGGCAACAGCCTTTGCGAAGAGATTCACAAATTCGGTACTGTTAATCTGATCCGCCGCCATCTGAGCAAATATCGGCCCCAGGGTATTCATCCCGAATCCATCGGGCATTTCATTCTGCTGCCATGCGTACATTTTCCCGGCGTTTGTCCATTCCTGTACGGCTCTGGAAAACTGTCCCGAAGGCTGTAACGTACAGGATTTGAAAGCCGGAACCATTCCTGCCTTGTACACCATATAGTCGTGCCCTTCCGGAGTTGATGCCATGGCGGTAAGGAATTGCTTCGCCTCTGCAACACCGGAAGATTTGGGGTTAACCAGGTAATAGCTCGGAGCGCTGACAAAAACACCATCGGTAGTTTCGTCGAGGAAGGCGTGGGGAACATAGCCCATCTCAAAGGACTTGTCCCCAAGGAGATCTGCAAACGTCGGATCTGTCCAGTTTCCCTGATGGATAAAGACGGTCTTCTGTAAGGCATAATCGCCGATCTGCTGATCGTAGCCGCCGGTAAGCAGGGTATTTCTGTTAGCATATTTGAACAGCAAGCCGTAATATTCGGCATATTTGGTCAACCGCTTTTTATCAACCTGTCCCTTATTCAGCATATCGATATAGGTAGTTGATTCGTTATACGGAAGACCGAGGGTCAGATAGGCGTTTACTCCGTGAAGCCCTGTAACCCAGGTCATACCGGGACCGGATACCATGGAAACCACGGCGTCAATGCCGAGCTGTTTCTTCATGGAATCGATCTTTTCAAAGGCCGCCTTAATACCTGCGATGTTGACCATGCTTGCAGGATCGACACCCGCTTTTGCGAGGAGGGCTTTGTTATACCCCAATCCCCATCCTTCGATGGCCACAGGGAAGCCGATAACATTACCGTTTGCCGGATCGACATAGGCTACCTCGGTATCTTTCACCCATGGTTCGTTCGAAAGGTCGGTAATTCTCCCCGCTCTTTGGGCGTCTTCGTATCCTGCCTTACCTTCTATAACGAATATTTCAGGTTCTGCTCCGGAATTGAACATCGCCGCAATATTGGGTGCGTAAGGCGATTCCCCTCCGAAGCTCTTGACGTTCACTTTTATGCCGGTTTGTTTTTCGTATACCAGGGCATACCCTTTCAGAGCTTCGTCAATCTCAATTTTGTTACTGACAAGGGTAATTTCTTTCACTCCCTTTGCCCCCGCCGATGAAGCTCCCGATTTGCCTGTACAAGCCGTAAAGACAGCAGCAACAGCCAACACCGCCAAAACAATGACTACTTTTTTCACGTTTTCCTCCAATTAATGATACTCTAAAGAGAGTCTTGTTCTCTTTAGAGTATCATTAATTCTTTTTTATGTCAAAGCCATTTTCTTCATTACCGTAATGATGTATCATTAGAGAAAGGATAATGGAGGTTTTGCGAAAATGGACTGGATTACCATCCTCGGATACAGCGCTTCGGTGATAACCCTTTGCTCACTGCTTATGAAATCGCTTCTCAAACTGCGGTGGATCAATGCCGTCGGAGCATCCCTTTTTTCCGCATTCGCCATTCTCACCGCTTCATGGCCTACGGCATTTCTCAATATGGGAATCGTTCTGGTGGATATCTATTTTATCCGTCAGCTTATGAGCAGAAGAGAGCTCTTTGAACTGATCCCTGTGCAGGAACAAAACGAGATGATTCAGTATTTTTACCGAGCAAATGAAGCAGAAATCCGCCGAATCTTCGGGGATGCCGCATTCAACAGCGCAACAGAATATGCCTTCTATATGAAGAACAACGACATTGCAGGCATCCTTGCCTACTCGGATTCCTTAGAAGGCAAGGTACGCATACAGGTTGACTACGTTACTCCCCGGTATCGGGACTTTTCCATCGGGCGTTATTTTTACATCACCGACCTGTCATTCTGGAAGAACAAACAGGTTTCACTAATCGAAATGGAAGCTCCATCGAAGGAGCACATACCATACCTAAAAAAAGCAGGTTTTATCCCAAAAGAGGATAGCAGTTCCTGCGGACAGAAATGGATAAAACAGATTCTCTCAATTTCCGGATAAGTACAGCCATTCAGAAAACCTATTGATTGTTAGGGAAAGAGACACGAAATCGGAATTCCCGAATAATCATTCTCTATCTTCAGGGAATCCAGTATTTGGGATATCTGCCCCCGGTGATGGGTATTATGAACCAGCAGCTGATTCAGCATAAAGGACAGCGGTACAGAAGCTGGATCCCCGCCGTACCATTCAATTGCAACGGGCAGCTCCATATCTGTCTCTGCAAGAGCCTCCGCCATAGCGATATATGCCGTATCGACAACATGCAATCTTTCTTCCAGCTCTTTCCACTGCGTCTCGTTAAGCGTTCCCTCGGGCATTTCAGAAAGACTATCAATAGCCGAAATCGCCTGTATCGCAGCAGGATTATCCCCTAAAGAAGGCTTGTAGGTCGTCAAAAAATAGTAGGTTCCTCCCATAACGTGGCGAAAAAGACCGGAAAGGCTGCCGTAAAAACTGCCCCTGTCCTGTTCCCGGTTATCATTGCTCAATGTGCTTAACAAGTCATAGACGCTCTTGTTAGCGGCCTGGTTGTATTTCGCAAACTGTACTGTCTCTTTCATGTGTTGCTCCTATGATTTCTTTGTAGTTGGTTACAAGTATATATTTAGAAAATACGCTGTGTTTGAAGACCCGACCAGGAAAGACTAAGCAGATGATTGTCATCGGAGATAAGAACGGCATCTAAAACAATAGCAGTAGCCGCAACAATAGAATCCGGCAGTTTAAGGGACGTATTTTGGCGTAATGCAATAGCCTTTTGCTGAATGACTTCATTCAGAGGAATAACAGTGAGATCATCAAGAAATGTCACTATCCCTTGTTCTTCATCACTGGACATATTCCGTTTTGACAATAGCTCCATGCGTACAATAACACTGGTAAAAAGACTCGCTTCATCAATATCGATCCCCAACGAGGCTATATCGTATTGTCGATTTAGTAATTTGATAACAGCGCAGGTGTCAAAAACAATCTTAATCCCATTCATCACGGATAGCCCTCTGATATGCAACTCCGTCACCGCCAAAAATGCCCTTGCACTTTCCAAAAAGTCTTGAAATAGGTTTGCGGTTAGGATCAGATGCTTTTTCTGCTGCAATTAATAGAGCTTCCTCAATTGTATCGGGACTATCCCCGGGCAATTGAGCGGTATTACGATTTTGTTCCGCCGCTGGAGTAAAGGTAAGAATAGTCCTTCCCACTGGAATTTCACTGGGAACATCAATCGTCAGTCGATGACTGATGGGTATCTCTACCGTTTGTGTAATGCTCATATAGAGAATATAGCATGGAAACCAGACAAAAACAAGGGAAAAATGAGATTTCTCCAATCGGAGAGTATTTTTATACATCTGTAAAACAATATGATTATGCCAAAGGATATAAGCTTTTTTCATACCCAGCTTGAAAATCCATGATATCGCGATTATACTGGACTCATTATCAAAACAAGGAGGAACTCATGACCAATACCCAACACGAAGAAAATCTCTTGGTTGTCGTTGCAGTAGAAGAATACGCCCGGCGTCATAAAATACCCACCCACGAAGCTCTGGCGCTTTTTCTCACCTTCGGCATCACCGACTCTATCCGCCAGTGCTATGCAACCCTCCATACCCAGGATATATATGAAAGCGTATCCTTTGCAGAAGATATCCTCAAAAGGAAAAATATATGATCCTGTACCACGGCTCAAACCAGGACTTCACTGCTGTTGATTTATCAAAGTCGAAGGACAGGCGGGATTTTGGCAAAGGATTTTATACCACCACGATCAGGGAACAGGCGCTGCAATGGGGGTACAATATGTATCAGCGCTTCGGCGGAGAGGGTATATATTTGTATGAGTTTGCATTTTCACCTGTACCTGAGCTAAAATCAAAACAGTTTCCTGGCATATCCGATGACTGGTTTGACTTTATCTTATCAAATAGAACCAGCAACGGTTTGTCCCACGATTTTGATTTTGTCCAGGGTCCTGTAGCGGACGATAAAACGGTTCTGACGATAACCGGATTTATTGACGGGTTATATTCAAGGGAAGAAGCAATGCAAAGGCTCCGTTACAGTAAAGCCAATGACCAAGTGTCGCTACACACAGAAAAAGCTGTCTCACTGCTCTCTCTCCAGGGGAAAAGAAGAACACCCCATAACAAAATCTTGTATAACGGACAGGATATAACCTTCTTTCTGGCGCAAAAAGTCGAGCATATCGTAAGTATACTGGCGGAAAGGAATAAAAGCTCTTTTGATTCTGCCTACAATAATTTCCTGCATTCACAAACCTACCAGAGCTTGCAAAACACCACGACCATGCTCTGGACAGAGAGTGCCGAATTCATCGCCGATGAGTATTTCCGTGAACAGACCAAGCAATAAAACCTGTCCATCTATATAAAAGGCGAAGCCAGTCTGCCCTAGAGCTGACCGCCTTCGCCTTTCAAACCCTTACCTACTTCACCGCCTTCAACAGCTCCGCAGTCTTGTCCGTCTTCTCCCAGCTAAACTCAGGCCGGCCGAAGTGACCATACGCAGCGGTTGCCTCGTAGATCGGCTTTTTCAGATCCAGGGTCTTGATGATTCCTGCAGGAGAGCAGTCAAACACCTGCTCCACAGCCTTCTCGATGATATCGGTTTCAACCTTTCCGGTGCCGAAGGTCTCGACCATGATAGAAACCGGGAAGGGAACGCCGATGGCATAGGCGAGCTGAATCTCGCAGCGCTCTGCCAATCCTGCGGCAACGATGTTCTTTGCGATATACCGAGCCATGTAGGCCGCAGAACGGTCTACCTTTGAGGGATCCTTACCGGAGAATGCGCCGCCGCCGTGGCGTCCCATGCCGCCGTAGGTATCGACGATGATCTTGCGTCCCGTCAAACCGGTGTCGCCAAAGGGACCTCCCACGACAAAGCGTCCCGTGGGGTTGATAAAGAACTTTGTCTTATCATCCAGCAATCCCGTGGGAGTGAGCACCGGACGGATAACCTATTCGATCAGGCTTTCCTTGATCTGGTCATAGGGAATATCCCCGTCGTGCTGATGGGAGATAACTACCGTATCGATCCGCACCGGCTTGTGCTTCTCATACTCGATAGTAACCTGGCTCTTTGAGTCAGGGCGGAGCCAGCCGAGGGTTTTCTCTTTGCGGAGAACCGCCGCCTTCAGGAGCAGCTGATGGGCATACATAAGAGGAGCGGGCATCAGTTCCGGGGTCTCTGAACAGGCAAAGCCGAACATCATTCCCTGGTCGCCTGCACCCTGCTGACCCTCATATTCCTTCAAACCACGGCCCAAAACGCCCTGGCTGATATCTGGGGACTGGGAGTGGATCATATTCATAACAGCCATCGAGTTGCAGTCGAGGCCGAATTCCGAATCGGTATAACCGATCTTGCGTGCAATATCACGGGCAGTCTGCTGGACATCGACAAAGGTGTTTGTCGTTATCTCACCGCCTACCAGCAGAAGCGCTGTGGAAGCAAATGTTTCACAGGCAACGTGGCTTTCGGGATCATCCCGAAGACATGCGTCAAGAACCGCATCCGAGATTTGATCGCACAATTTATCGGGGTGACCTTCACCTACCGACTCAGAAGTAAAAAGATACCTGTCTTTTGCCATTTACGCCTCCTATTAAGCTATTGTATAAAAAACAGCTTCAGCATATAGTATAGTATATTTATATACTTATGTAATGGCAAGGAGTATTCTACGAATTGCCTGAATTTGGAAACAGACAGTTCTCTGTATTGGATGTCTGTGAAAAGAAAGGGGGGGATACAGCATGGCTTTATACAAAACATATCCGAAAACCGGAAAAACATGCAAAGTGACTTTTGAGCTTTCGCCGGATGCGGCTCAGAATGCCGAAAAGGTATTCCTGGCGGGGGATTTTAACAACTGGAGCAGCATTGAAACGCCGATGAAAAAGGGAAAGGACGGTACGTTCTCCGTAACCGTAACCCTTGAACAGGGAATGGAGTATCAGTTCCGCTACCTGTTAAACGGTACCCACTGGGAAAATGACTGGGCAGCGGACAAATACGTGCCCGCCCCCTTCTCCCATGTGGATAACTCGGTCGTTATTGTATAACTTTGGTAAGAGCTATACTACGGAGCGGAGCTCAGATCACCGGAGAGGATTTCCATCTTTCCGGTGAGCCCTTTTGTATGATACACCTGACGGTTATCGGTGATAAATACCGCTTCGGTACCGGGAAGGGATTCTACAAACCGCAGTCCTTCTTCAACCCCCAGCAAAAACAGAGAAGTCGAAAGTGCGTCGGCAGTGGTCGAGGAACCGGTGACGATGGTTACCGACATGATGTTATTCCTCACGGGATAACCTGTTTCGGGATCGAGAATGTGGTGATACCGAACGCCGTCCTGCTCGAAAAAGCGCTCATACACGCCGGAAGTTACCACCGACTGGTTCGTCACATTGATGCGTATCACCGGTTCATTCAGCACCTGAAAGGGATCCCGTATCCCGATTCTCCAGGGAGTATTCCGCTCCCGCTCCCCAAAGGCATAGATATTCCCCCCAAGGTCGATTAAAGCCCGCCGTACCTGCTCCTCTTTTAGGATGCGTACTATCTCGTCTGCGGCATACCCCTTGGCGATTCCCCCTGCGTCGAGCTTCATTCCCTTTACGGGAAGATAGAGGGTACTCTTCTGTTCATCGATTTCGAGAAGCCGATAATCCACCAAAGCAAGGGCTTCCGCTATCTCATCGCTTGAAGGAACCCGGGGAAATTCATTCGTTACATCCCAAAGGCGTACCAAAGGCCCGATAGTGGGATCGAATTTCCCGCCTGTCAGCTCAGCGAATTCCTTTGCCAGTGCTATCACATACAAGGTATCTTCAGAAACGCTTACCGGGAGTATCCCCTCAGCGGAACTGGGTTCCGCCTCGGTACGAAGTCCCGCCTCGGTACTCGATTCCGCCCCAGTACGAAGTCCCGCCCCATCGTTCACGAAGGCGATCTCCGAATCCGAAAGGTGGGCGCTCAAGGTTTCTTCCAATTCCCGGAGCCTCAAGAATATCCGGTTATAGCGCTCCTGGGTTCCGTCCTCAAACAGATTAACCGTACAGACCGTTCCCAGTACCAGCTCAGTACGAGCCGGAAGCGCCGAACGGGCGCACCCGCTCAACAGGAAACTCAATGTGCAGAAATAGAGTAGTACTTTACCGATTTTCATTAAAAACTCTCACGGCTGAGGGGCGTTCCGATCCATATGCCGTCGCCGCTCAGGTATTCCTTCCGCTGCCCCTCGATGAGGATCTGAACTGAGGTCACCGTACTGAATTCAGTGGCCGTATAGACTACCTGCATCAGCTGTCCTATCAGGCCCTCCGCACCGTACTGGTTAAAGCGAAACTCTTCACTCATGTTTATCGTTGCGACACCGCCCTTTACGGATGCCGAAATCAGCCTTGTTCTTGGAGGGATAAGACTTATCAGACTTTTCCCCGCTTCATCCCCGTTGGTGCCGTTAAACAACGCCCTGAGGGAATCCATGAGGGGGGTATCCGACACCGGAATCTTCCGGGTTACAGACCGCCGAACCACCTTACCGCCGCTGTCTATCTCGATAAAATACAGCCTAGTGTCTCTGGTTTTTACCTGAACAGCTTCTGCCGGAGGCGGAAGGACTGTTTCTATAGACGGTGCAGCCTCGGGATCCTCTTGAGAAGGGCTCTGCGGAGCCGCAGGAATTTCATCGCCGGTTACAAGCGTTATGGGACGATCCTCCGGTGGTAACTCAACAGGCGGAGGATCTACCGGAGCAACCACTGCCGACGGTGGTTCCACCGGAGCGGGAATTGCCGCCCCAGGCTCCGTTTGCTCAGGCAGAATGGTAAGGGGAAGAAAATCCTCATCATTAGGTGGAACAGTGGTATCCGTCTCTGTGGTTTGATTGAATACGTTGCCCAGAAAACCTGTTTCCCGGAGTACCCTGTTTATTTCATCCCGGCGGACGAAAAAAACCACAATAATGAGAAGAATACATGCTATCCAAAACAGGCAGCCGAAGGCCGCCGAGTTTTTCTTTTTCGGTTCCGCCATCGTTACTTCAGCCTAAACCTGTTCCGAGGCGATCCGCAAATGCAGATCCTGAATCTGTTTTTCATCCACCGGAGCGGGACAACCATCCATGAGACTCTGGGCAAAGCTGTTTTTGGGGAAGGCGATGACTTCCTTGATAGAGCTCTCGCCGCACATGAGCATGACCAGCCTATCAAGTCCCGGTGCTATGCCGCCGTGAGGGGGAGCGCCGTACTTGAAAGCCTCCAGGAGGAAGCCGAATTTCTGCTCCGCCTCGGTTTCGCTGAATCCGACAATCGAAAATATCCGCTTCTGGAGTTCAGGATCGTGGATACGGATGGAACCGGAAGCCAGTTCATAGCCGTTGAGTACGAGATCGTAGAGATCCCCCTTTACGCTGCCGGGATCGCTTTCCAGTGTGGGAAGATACTGCTCCTGAGGCATAGTAAACATATGATGCGCCGTGTCCCACTTGTTCTCATCCTCGTTCCATTCAAACATCGGGAAGTCGATGATCCACGCAAAGGCAAAAGCCCCTTCTGTACAGAGACCCAGATCCTTGCCCAGCCGGGAGCGAACCGCTCCGAGGGCGGCGCAGGCTGTCTTCGCTTTCGCATCTGCAACAAAGAGGAGGAGATCCCCGGGAACTGCGCCGAGAGTCGCACAGACTTCAGCCGTTTTCCCTTCAAAGAATTTAGCGATTCCCCCCTCAAACAGGGGCGCATTCGCTTCTCCCGTAACCTTTGTCCAGCCGAGCCCCTTGGCACGGAAGACCTTTGCAGCAGCTTCCAGCTCATCTATCTTCTTACGGCTATAGTCCGCCGCCGCGCCGGGAACCCGGAGCGCCTTTACGGTTCCCCCTTCGGAAATGGCATCCTTAAAGGCCTGGAAAGTCCCCAGTTCAGCCATGAAGGAACCGTCCTGCATCTTCATATCAAACCGAAGGTCGGGCTTATCCGTTCCATAGAGCTGTATCGCATCGTCATAGGGAATCCGCTGAAAGGTCGCAGGAAGTGCAACGTTGAGAGCTTCCTTGAACACATCCCCCATCATTCCTTCTATAAGAGTGAGGATATCGTCCCTTGAGGCGAAGCTCATCTCCAGGTCTATCTGGGTAAACTCAGGCTGCCTGTCCCCCCGGGCATCTTCATCCCGGTAACAGCGGGCGATTTGGAAATACTTGTCGAACCCCGAAACCATGAGGAGCTGCTTATACAGCTGGGGAGACTGGGGAAGGGCGTAAAACTGCCCCGGATAGAGCCGGGACGGAACGAGATAGTCCCTCGCGCCCTCAGGTGTGGAGCGTATAAAGGTCGGCGTTTCGATCTCGAAAAAGCCCCGCTCCGAAAGATAGCGCCGCACGGTAATGGCTGTCTGGTGACGGAGAGCTATGTGCCGCTGCATCGATCCGGATCGCAGGTCGAGATACCGGTAGCGGAGACGAAGCTCCTCTCCCGCAGGACTCTGTTCATCGATAACAAAGGGAAGCACTTCGCTCTTTGAAAGAATGCTCAATCCCTTGGCAACAACCTCAACCGCTCCAGTGGGCATATCAGGGTTTACCATCGAATCGGGCCGCCCCCGGACAACACCCTCAACGGCGATACAGAATTCATTCCGCAGCTCCGCAGTCAGCGCCGAAAGTTCAGCAGGAGAGTCTGAGTCAACCACAACCTGGGTAAGCCCGTACCGATCCCTGAGATTTATGAAGGAGATTCCCCCGTGGTCCCGTTTGCGGTGGACCCAGCCGTTTAATATCACTGTTTTACCGATATCAGCCTTGCGGAGATCCCCGCAGGTGACGGTGCGTTTCATTGTTTCCATAGCTTACTATAGAACAGAAAGAGGAGTCTTTTCAAGGTAGAAATCTACCATTCTTTCGGTTTGCCATGGGGCGCAGTTATAGAAAACAGGTGTATATATACGATATGGAAAAAAATCCAAAAAAAGATAAACATCTTTACTTTACGTACTTTACGTAATACATTCGTAAAAGAAGGTAATGTATGGAATATGTGTATCCGGCAGTTTTTCATAAAAATGAAGATAAAAGTTATACTGTTATATACCCGGATCTTCCCGGATGTATCAGTGAAGGAAAAAAACTGGGGAATGCCATGTATATGGCTCAGGCGGGTTTAGTCCAGTGGATAACCTATCTGGCGGACAAGAAATTGGAGATTCCTCAACCTTCATCCGTCGAAGATGTAGAAATAGTTGACCAAGAGTTTGTAAATCTCATCTGCGCTGAGGTGAAGGATAATCGTGCGGTAAAACGGACGGTCAGTATCCCTAAATGGATGGATGAACAGGCTGTACGGTTAGGTTTAAGCCTCTCCAGAGTTTTGCAGGATGCGTTGATAGAAAGGCTTGCGTAAATGCATAACATACCGGACTTATACCAAGAATGGCTGACCTTACAACCTTTTTCTGAAAAAAAGGAACGGGACATCAACCAACAATTCCTGGTTGATGTCAATTACAACTCCAACCATCTGGAAGGCAATAGGCTGACGTATGGGCAGTGCAGATTACTGCTGCTTTTTGGTGATACTATGGGTAATGCCAAAATGCAGGATTATGAGGAGATGAAGGCCCATAATGTCGGCTTGGAATGGATGAAAGCAATAGCGAAAGACAAAGACACACTGTTATCAGAGGTTTTCATCCGTGAGTTAAATAAGATTATTCTGGTTCGAGATTTTTATAAAACAAGTTATGACGGAGAGTATCGGTATCAAATAAAAGTAGGAACATATAAGACACGCCCTAACTCGGTAATCACCTCCACTGGCGAGCTATTTGACTATGCCTCGCTGGAAGAAACTGTACAACTCATGGGTGATTTGGTACAGTGGTATTGTGCCGAGGAGCAAAAGGGGAAACTGAAACCGGAAGAACTTGCAGCCCGGTTTCATTACCGCTATGTACGAATTCACCCTTTTGAAGACGGCAACGGCAGAATAGCCCGGCTGTTGGTAAATTACATTTTATTATGCCACAATTATCCTATGATCGTCATTCGTACCGATGATCGTGACAATTAC
>JAITWB010000127.1 GCA_031285525.1 Spirochaetaceae bacterium | reverse complement strand
CACACCTCCCTCCTCCTCCGTAAGATTCGCCAGAGTTTCCGACGAAACCGCTTTACCGGGAACCCGAAACTCGCCGAATTCCTCAAGGGTTTGCATATTCATGCAAAATGACCGTACATGGGGGAAACAACCCCGGAACAGAGAAAGGATAGCGAATCCGTGTTCATCCAGATCTCCAAAGTAATACACATCCAGCGATAACAGCCAACGGCAGCAGGAGAGGGCGGTCACCTGAAACCCGCTGCCGAATATGCAGAGCCGCCCTTCTGCACGGGGAAAGGTGAGGTAGACCATCTTGTTTTCGATGACAAAAACCTCCCGTATATCCGCTGGAGGCTTCACAGCGAATACAGACAAAGGCAGACCGATGTCACATCCTGCCGTGCGGAACCGTATAAAAGGTTCATCCTGTCTCAAACCCAGTTCATCCTCAAACGAAGCAGCTTCGCTGCCGAGGTTATCGCTTCGGCTTCTGAGCAGGAAACGGAACAGAGAGAGGATGTCATTTTTGTGACTCTCGATGAATTTCGTATGTACCGGAAGGGGGATCTCCCGTATATAAAGACCGCTTGCGGGGTGATCCAGAAAACATTGCACGCAAAGGCAGATATCTTCCCAACAGCGGCGCTCGGCTTTTCCGTTTTCTCTGTCCAACAGACGGCTGGTATTATTGCGAAGCCATTCTTCGCAATCGGGGAATCGGGAGTACACAACCCGGGCGTTTTCGAGGAACCGGGAAGCGCCTTGCTTTTGTTTCAGAAAGGAAAGATAGTCCTGCTCGGTTTCAAAGACCGCTTTTTTTAGAACCGTCTGGGTGCTGAGCTTCCGGGTCTCGACGGTTTCAAACACCAAAGAGTAGCCTGTGCCGGCAATCTCCTTTGAGCGGCGGCGCAGTTCACCGAGAGCCTGAGCCACACCGGAGACCGCCGACGAGGTTGTAAGGTGAAAATCCCTTCCTGCAGGGATCTCCCAGGGGAAAAAAGCTTCGGCGCTGCGGTGAAACACTTCGGTCTCCAGCTTATAGAGGAGAAACGCAGTGAACCGCCGCTCCGACTTTCGGCGTATGTCCTCAGGACTGAGCATTTTCATGCTCCGCATTTTCATGCTCCGCATCTTCCTGCGCAGTATATTCATCCTTCTGACGGTTATACTCCTGGAGGGTCATACTGATCAGCCGGGAATCCTGGGTTCCGTGGTTCTCGGTAATATGAACCGAACGGACATATTCCTCCACCACGTTGATCTTATCCATGGGGGTCACCACCAGAAGCTGCAAGTCCAGCAGCTTGAACAGTTCCATGGCATAGCGGGAATTTCGAGGGTCTATCTTGCTGAATGCCTCGTCGATGATCACAAAACGAAAGGAGTTATCCGAATTCGCTGTATCGTTGATGCCGAACTGAAAAGCAATGGCAGAAGCGAGAATCGTGTACGCCAGCTTCGCCTTCTCACCGCCGGAGAGGCTCGCAGAATTCTGATAAAATTGCTTCTCCCGGTTATCTTCGGCAAAATATTCGATGGCTGAAAAATCGAACCAATTCCGCACATCCAGCACCAGCTTCCGCCGGGTATCGTCGTCCTTCAGAAAACCGATAAGTTCCTGTACCTTGAGAAATTCCGCCTCTTCAGATTCATAGGAATCTTCACTCGCCGAACCCTGGAGATACCGCAGTCCGATATCGGGGATCGCCGCGTGTTTGAGGGCTGCAAATGCCTTGATCCGCTGATCGATGGAAGGGCGGTGCTCCAGAGCAAGGTAGGTAGAAGGGTCGGTATTATAGGGAATCTGCCGAAGGCTGGAGTTGAGCTCACTGATTCCCGTTTTGATCTTCTGCTCCCAGTTTTCCAGGGTCTGATGAAAATTGATGACCCCCTCGGAAAGCTGCTCATTGAGGTATTTGCGGAACTCCCGCTTGTACCGAGGGAGATCATCCCGTTCCAGCTTCTGTGCCATCCGCCGGTAGTCATCGATGCAATCGATAGAATCATTCAGGTTGAGCACATCCGCCTTCCATGATGGATAGGTATCCACAGGCCGAAGAAATGCGGTCATCGCCCGTTGCAGAATCGTCGTATGGGAGATGATGCTGTTCTTGCACCTGTCCTGTTCCCGGCGAATCCTTTCACGAATAGACTCGTGCATCGCTTCGAGCTGCCTGACATCATTCGGCGGTTGATCCAGTTCCAGGGCTGCAAGAAAGGCGGCTATTTTCTCATCCCTATCAGGTATAGCATCAAAGACAGCGGCTGTTTGCCGATAGCCGGAAAGCTTCTCCTCAAGTTTACGGATTCGGTCGTTCCGGGAGGCTCGTATCTGCAAAACCTCATCCCGCTCCGACCGAGCCTCCCGGAGTTCCTTGCGGCGGGTCTCCAACTGAGAGTTGAGGAGCTTCAATTCTCCGGCGCTGTTGAGCAGGGCATCCCGATCTCTGGAATAGGAGTCTATCGAGGCAGCAAGGGTTTTCAGATCCAGCTCTTCCCAGCTTCCAAATTCCAGCAGCCGTTCGCAGGCAGAAAGCTTGTCCCGCTCTCCCTGTTCATCCTCTTTAACACGGAACAGCCCTGCCTCGACGGTTTCTCTCTGGGCAGTTATGGTATCCAAATGTTCCGACAGCTCCTGCCGCTTTGCCTGGTTGTCCCAGCCGAGGATCCGAGAGGAAACGCCGGAATGTTCCCGGTCATCCTTTTCGTGGCGGTTCTTCGCCTTAATCAGCCCGGTACTGGTAATAGCCCGCTCGGCGGCGGCGAATTCCTTCATATCATCGGTACAGAGATAGTCAAACCGTTCGGCGATATAACCCTCGATCCATGAAGCCAGAGGGTGTTCCTGTTTTACCAGAAGCTTTGACACCGCCGATCCCGGTACCCTATCTCTAACGAAAAAAGACTCCCGGTCATCAGCTTTGAAATATACTACCCTGCCTTTAAGATTATTCCCGTGTACAAAGGCGTTGACCTTTTTGTATAGGTCTTTAGACCCGCCTTCAGGTACAATGAGGGAAAGCCCGAAATGGCGAAGCAGTTTTTCAAGAGCCCCAGACCAATACTCCTGTTCAGGGGCAACCTGAAGCAGTTCCCCTGCAAAGGGGATATCCGCTTCGGAACAGCCGACACCCCGGCATATCCGCTCCCGGATGCGAATATTTTCCCCAGGTATGTTTGATGACCTTCCTGCGAGGGAGGCGAGTTCCTCCCGTACATCCTGCATTCGGGAAGAAAGGATATTCCGCTCCCCAGCCGCTGCCGCCCAGGACTCCCTGAGTTCCCCTATGGTATGGCGGCATTTTTCGGCAATGGCTTCGACAGTCTGCCGGTTCTGTTCAAACCGAGCCGCCGTATCAGGAACGGGACATCCTGCTGCCGCTGCGTGCCGCTGATACTCTGTGCGGTTGGCCTGTACCAGATTCCGCTCTTTTTCGACTTGAGCTATCCGGTCATCCAGATGCCGTATCCGCTGCTGCATTTCATTTTGGGCAAGAGAGGTATTCAGCTCTTCAATATCAATCTCCAGGCCCGCTATCCGTATATCCAGCTCCCGCTGTTTTGCCTCATCGATATTCCGCTGCACCGTCTCCGCTGTAAGCGCTTCTTCTGTCAGCGCAATCGCAGTACGGGAAAACCAGAGGGCGGCGGTGGAGATGTATTCTCTATATTCCGCTTCCCGTTGTTTTTCTGCATCCAGCTTCCTCCCGCTTTCGAGGATAGGCTGCAATAGCCGAAGCTGTTCCTGGGTCTTCTCGATCTCGTTATAGGAATTGAGCAGATTGGAATAGTTCGCATGAAGGGCGGAAAACTCGTCTTCCATGTTGAGCTGTTCAAACATCTTTGTCCTGATAAACTCGTTCAGGTTCTCCAACTCCTTTACTCCCACGGTTTCGGAGAAGAGGTTTAACGCTTTATCGGACCGGAACCCGAAGAGCTGGGAAAACCGGGCGCTGTATTTTTTGAAGGAATCCCCAAAGAAGGTACAGGCAAAGGATTCCTGCAGGAACTTCTTCCACTTTCCTTGACGATCAAAGAGGATATTTCTTTCTGTGAGGGCATCATAGATGTTTTTGAGCTGAATATCACGTTGGGCGATGGCATAGACCTGCTGCAGTTTCCCTTCCGCAGAAAAATAGCGCACCTGAAAAAGAGTCACCGCCGCTCCGGTGCCGGAATTGCTGAATATACCGAGGAGGCAGGAAAGGGTTTCCTGTTTAGTCCTGAGGTACTCCGCCTGAGCGGTATAGTTCCCCTCCTCCCGCTTCGTATTGCAGGCGCCGAGGATATAACTCTCTTCGGTACGCTCCCGCCGCTGGTTCGTGCCGGAGGAGCGATTATAGAATCTGACCACCGAGGGTACGAGAAGGGAAACCAAAGCATCCACGAGGGTGGTTTTCCCGGAGCCGTTGTCCCCGGTCAACAAAGCGGACTCCCCATTGCAAGGCATGGAGTATATCCGCCCGTCAAAGAGTCCCCAGTTGCAGAACTGAAAGCTGTCCAGTCTGAATCCGCTTGAACCAAAGAGGTTATTCTGTGTCACAATGGCTCTCCAGTTTTTCCTTGAATTCGGTGATGAACTCCATATTTATCTTTGCCCGGATAATCCTGCGGACTTCGTACTCCACCTCACTGGAATTATCCCGCTCCGGCAGCCGTTTCAGAAAACCCAGCTCCTCAACTCTGGCGAGATGCGCCGCCAAATCGCTGTAGAGTTTTGTTTCGTCTGCCCTATCCTTGTAAAAAGCCGCCAACTGTTCCCGGATCTCGGCGGCGGTCATTATCAGTACCGGAGACTCGATCTGGGAGGAGTCAAAGTTCTCAAGCGCCTCCCGCAGGATCACACAGAGCAGGGATGTCTCAAAGGTGAGGGGACTCTTCTTTATGAGCTTAGGAATAGTCTGACCGTTTTCATCCTCCGCCTCATCCTGTGAGAGAAAGGCATATCCATCTGCAGGCTCGATGAGTAACTGCAAACCCAATACGGCGAAGTATTCTGCAATTTTTGACTGCCAGATAATCAACTTATTCCAGCTGTTTACACTGCTTTTTTCGTTATAGAGGGGACCCTGCAAAAGCCTTACGCAGATGTCCGCCCACTCGGGAGTTTGGTTCATATAAATAGCACCTTCGGTAAACGTATCTCCATCTCTCTATTTTCCTCAATCGAGAGAAATCGTATTGTTTCGTTTTCGGAATCGAGGATCACCGCCTGTCCTGACTCCACTGCCCGAGACGCAAGCGACACATAGCCTACAACTTCTGCGATCCCCTTGCGTACCGGGTATTCTGCGGTCAGCTCCGACAGGGTAAACTGCGACACAGCGCCGCTTTCCAGGGATACACTCCGTTTCTTGCGGTATGCTTCAATATTTTTCAAGAGCAGTTCCTCGTCGATGTAGAACTGGTTGAACAGCCGCTGCAATACTGCCTCGGCAACAATGCCGTTTTGTTCAGCCTGCTCCATCGGCAGGGCGTTCTTCTCCTTCCCCGGAAGTATCGGGTACCGCCGGAGGGGAAAAAAGAGTTCCGGTTTTGTATAGATAGACATCATTTCAGCATCTACCGGAGGATTTTCGATACACCGGAGTGCGAGGTTCTTTATCGTATGGATGTGCTGAACAATGAGCTGCCGATTCTCTTCCTCCTGCCGTGCCAGCACCCGGTTCAAACGGTCGGCAAGGAGCCGGTTGGTATTGACGATCTTCCGTCCCGCTCCGTGAAGCGCTGGCTTGAGATGCATGAGAAAATCGTCTGTCCAAATAACGCCCTGTTCCCGAACCCGCTGGAGCAGTTCTGTGGTAAGGTTGTTTATCTCATTTTTTCCTGAGTCCAGGGCAAGGAAGTGCCAAAAGCTGGCGAAGGACTGTCCCTGAGGCGAATCCCTCAGCTTCCGATTCGCGTCCAGGGTATAGCCGAGGATCTTACCCTTCCCGGACTCTGCGAAACCTGTCTCTTCATAAAGGGAGGCGATAATTTTACGGAAGTTTTCTTCCGTGAGCCGGAAGTCTGCGAGAAGGTCTCTGGCGTTCCGGCTGATCTCGGCAAGCCGTTCGGTGATCTGATTTGCCGAATAGACTTGAGCCTGCCCGGTTTCCTGTATGCGCCGGATCTCGTCCTTGAGCTGAGACCGCTGCTCCTTCAATTGCCGTATCCGCTCTTCGGGATTGTCAGTGGTATGTTCCGCCAGATCCCGGAGGCGGTGCAGGATATCGAGAAACCGTGACTCGGTTCCCACAAAGGGCTGCCCTTCGATATCTTCGACAAAGCTGAGTATCCGCTCCACAGACGAAGACAGCTCGATAGATGTTCCCGTCTCAGTCCTGAGCCGGCGGATGAACCGGAACCTCTCCGACGCCCACCGGGCGATGAGCTCCCGTGAACGCTGCTGCCGTTCAGCAAGGGTCTGAACAATAATACTGCTGTCCGCAGGAGATTCTTGCTCCCCTTCCTCAAAAAACTCCGGAGAGTCGCCGATATAATCGCTCAGCCGCAGCTCAAATTCCTCTTCGGCAATCGTCTGAACATGGTCTCTGCGGAACAATGTATAGAAAAAGGAAATTATCTCAGCCGCCCGCCGGGAGTGGAGCAGCTTTATACCGGGGTCATGGGAAAAAAGAACTGTTATATATTCTGGTGATATATCTTTCATAGTCCTTTTTGCAGTATATCATACAAAACAAGGAACTACCACTCTTTAAGAACGCCTCAAAAAACGCTGTATCAAGGAAAGTGCCTTTCCCTCCCCTCCCTCATACTCCGGCGCCGTCCACTTCTTCACCTTCGGCCCGTACAGTATCAACGCCTCCCTGCTGCGATCAATCGAAGAAGCAATACAGGAGCTGAGTTCCCCGCTGCTCACACTGCGGATACGCTCCACCGTCTCCTCCACCGTATGCAGGGGCTGTCCCGCAAGATACTGCCGGGCAAGGCGTTTCATCCGATTCTCCATATCCTCGGAACCTATCAGTTCCTCGCCGCAGAGGTGCTCCCGGGCATCGTCGATCTCCGTCTCGGAGATCCTGCGATCCCCGCTCTGGTCAAAAAGAGCGTCCAGCTCCTCCCGCATCGCGGTAAGCACCTTTCGGGTATTACCCTTGGCGGAAGCCGCATAAGCTCCCCACACACCCGTATCCCGAAGAAGCTGAAAGAAACTATACACCGTATAGCAATACCCGCTCTGCTCCCGCAGCCGCTGAAAAAGCCGGGAACT
>JAITWB010000110.1 GCA_031285525.1 Spirochaetaceae bacterium | reverse complement strand
ATATGGTACATTATTACACTTACATTCCTTGCTTTATGGATTATTCGGCTCATCCATCCATTATAACCGTTTTTTCAGCCGCAGCAAGCTGCGGGGTATCAGACCGTATGCTTCGCAATCAATTAGTTGACACTTCGCCCTCGGCATCAAATCCCTCACAACATCTCTCTGCTTTGAACCAAAACTAATTCCTTGACACTTTGATTTATCGTATCGCTGTTAATCATAAAAAACCCAGTGTTCGCCTAATAAGAGACCGCTCCCCTCGGCATGGGCTTCCGCATCAGAACAGACATCGCACTGCTATCAGCTTCCTCCCTCCCGTTCAGCCATCGCATAAAAAAAGGCAGACGAAGAACTTTCGTCCCTCGCCTGCCTTTCCGTTATCGAACTACGTTTAGCCAACTATCCAGCGTTCTCCTATCCAGAGACTTCGCTCTCCCGTCCAGCCTTCTCCCGCCGTAGCTCCTCCGCCCCTCGACATCAAATCCCTCACAACGTTTCTCTATTGTGAACCAAAATTAGTTTTCTGACACTTCGGGCTATGACTTATAAAACAACGCTATAAAAACAAGAAACACACCTATCATTGCCGTACCTACATACCTTTTTCTACCAAGATAATCAACAGTGTTCTTCCGCTGTTCCTCATACCTTACAGGAAAATAAAACTGGGGAACCAAAAAAAGCATTCCAAGTCCATCTAGTAAAGCTCCTAGATTCTTTCTTATTCCCAGAAATAAAATTGCAATACCAATTAGGATTAAAATGATTCCCAGAAAAAAAGATATTCGTATAAGTATTCTTTGTATTTCGTTCATCAATCCCCCGGAGAAACTATTTTCAGCATTTCAGTCACTGCTGTGGAAACAAGATTAGAAATCATTGGTTCGAGGGTCTTCATTAACTCAGCCTTTGATAATCCTCCGGCTGACGCTGCCGCCTTTCCTACACCTGGACCTATAATAAAGTTTGTTGCAGCTGTTACGGTCAAAGAACTAACAAGCCCTTCCAAATCACCAGTTTCGTTAAATTCATTAAATGCCAATGTTACATCACAAGCTAATGTGACACCATCAATAACAACACCAAGAGCAACATTCCCACTAGCATAAGAAGCAATAGCTAAATAAGAACCATTATCACTCATAAACTCCATACCAGTTATAAGAGCATTACCTGCAACTTCTGCCATAGAATTAACTAAACGCTGACTCATATTAGCTAATTGTTGCTCTGCAGCTTTGTTTCCACCTAATACGGAAAAAAACATCCCTGTTAACTTGTCCAAAGGATTACTGGAAATTTGCAACATCTGACCAAAAACATCAAAGGGATTATAATTAATAAATTGTCCAGTCGGGTCTGTGTATTTAACCGGATTATTCCCAGCATAATGATACAGGTGCAAGTTTACAGTATTAAACACCCCACCCATTCCCGGCAATTCACCGTTCTTCTTTTTCACCTCATCGTTAATCGACGCACCAGGTATGTAATCAGAAAGCGCCGGATCAGTACTCAACCACCTCGAATACTTCGGATCTAGGTACCTTGCGCCTCTCTCCCTTTGCGCAAAAATGTCCCTATAAAGCCCTCTTTCCTCAGAACAAACACCACTCTTTAGTGGGTTTTTCCGGGTTTTTACGAGTCTTATCGGGACATTTATTTGCTGTAGAGCTGAAACTGACCTGAACATAGGCCTTATTATACCATACTTTTAACTCTTTTCTACTGTTTTCTTCTATAATTAAGGGATGTTGTAGTACACCTTACAGTTACAACATCCCTATGGTTCTACCGATTTGAATAATGAAACTTACAGGAAAGGATATACAGACTTTCTTTCTCTACTTTGTATACCAACCGATGTCTGTCTGTTAGTCGCCTCGACCAATATCCTGAATATTCATGCTTCAATAGTTCCGGTTTTCCTGTGCCTTGAAATGGCGTTCTCTGTATCTCTCGTATCAATGTCACAATTTTTGTATGTATCTTTTTATCCTCTTCTACCCAACTATTCATGTCTTCAAATGCTTCAGGGCTGAAAATTATACGCATGATTCAAGACTCTCCATGCTTACTTCTATCAGTCCTTTTCCGGATTCCAGAGCTGCCTTTGACCGCTCAAGATGTTTCCGGTTTGCCTCACTGCTCAACAGATACGCTGTCTCGTCTTCTCCACGCTCCTGTACAAATATATCTATTTCTTTGTCTCGGTAGGTCTCTTTTAAGCCTTTGAGAAATCCATCTGTTAATTCATCAGCTCTTACTCTATAACTTGAATACATTTCAGTCTCCTTCACCCCACTATACCTATAATATACCATATTTCTCCTCACCTGTCAGTTTTTCAGGCTTTATCTCCTTTACTTCTTTCGACTACTACTTCCCGGAATCTCTCCAAATACTCCTCATCCACCACCTCCAGCAATTCATGCTCTCTCGGATGGTATTTTCGATACTCTTTCAGGATATTTTCCGTCAGTACTTCCGTATATCTCGCCGTATGCTCTATGTTTTTATGCCCCAAAAGCTCCTGTACATGACGGATACTTGCTCCGTTTTCAAGCATATGAGTGGCTGTACTGTGCCGTATCGAATGGGTTGAGACATCCCGGCGGTCAATGCCCCCTTCCCTCAACAGCTTCCTGAATCGCCGGGAGATATTCCTCCCGCTCATAACTCCAGATCTCCGCCCCTGTCCGCATCCTATGAATACAGCATCCTCTCGCCTCTCCCGTCTCTTACCCAGATACTGCTCCAATAGATCTCGGGCTACTACGGATATCGGTACCAGCCGATCCCGCCTTCCCTTTCCATGTACCACCGCTTCCCGTCGGCTGAAATCGATGTCCCCTATCTTCAATGCCGCAACTTCACCTACTCGAAGACCGGAGGAATATATCAGTTCATATATCGCCCTATCCCTCAAGTCATACGCATTATCTATCCCGATACCGTCAAGAAGCTCTGCCAGCTCTTCCTTTCCCAGCAGTCGCCGTTTCATCACCGGTGCATTCGGTTTCTGCAACTCAAGTCCATGACAGGGATTCTCTTTCACCGCTCCTACTCGATACAAGGCTGAATACAGTTTTCTTACTCCCTGAAAATACCCATGGATTGTCCTTTGTGATAAAGGTCTACTTGGTTGACTTTCATAGTTATTTGTCTCAAGGGTATGCACCTCGTAGAGACTTCGCTTCTCGGCAAGGGATTCCGCATCAGAACCGATATCGCACTGCTATCAGCTTTCTCCCTCCCGTATGCCACGAAACCATTTGCAACATCATCAACAATTATCGTAAGGCTGGTATTATTAAACCCAATGGTTCATGGAAAAGATTTCTCACCGCTCACTGGAACTCATTGTTTGCTTGTGACTTCTTTACTGTTGATTGTTTTGGCTTTATCCGCTTGTATGTCTTCTTTATCATTCAACTTAACTCCAGAAAAATTGTCCATTGGAACATCACCACTAACCCAAGCATTAAATTCCTCCGTCTCCAATTCTCAGAGTTTGAAAATAACTTTCCTGATTCTTATCTCATCCATGACAATTCAGGTGAATTACGCAATTTTCCTTATCACCAATATCGTTTTAATCATGTCGCTACCTCTCCCTACTCTCCAAACATGAACGCTTTTGCAGAACGTTTCGTTCGCTCTGTCCGTCAGGAGTGTCTCAATCACTTCATTGTCTTTTCATATAACCATCTTCGTAATCTCATGAGAGAATACGTGTACTATTATAACAACTATAGACCTCATCAAGGATTGCATGGTATTCCAAATGCTCCAACAACTACCGAGCCGCCAGACATGTCGGCTAAGATCAAAAAGATTCCTATTCTCTTTGGTCTCCACCATCATTACTATCGTGAGTCTGCTTAAATAGTTTTGGCTTTTTCATTTCCTATTTTTCTCACATACATTTTTTTGACAGTATAGTTATGTCCTCATGATTTGGATTTTATCCTTTTTCCCTTTCAGACATCGCTTTTTCTGCTTAACTTCTCCTGTTTTTGCTTTTTCATTCTTCACTTTTTAGCTTTTCTTTTTTAGCGTTCACAACAGAGAGTAACTTTTTTAGTCGTTACTCTCTGTTGTGAACCAAAATTAGTTTTCTGACACTTCGGGGTGAGGTTATCATTTTACTTTGATATACTTGCCGAGCAAGTGGACACTGACAAGTCATTAAAGTATACTATATATTTGCGGTTACATATGCACATTTTTTGTTTTTTGCATATGTTTTCCTATAAAAAGTTCTGCGATTATGGAGTATCAGGCGTGATTACAGTTAGTGAAGTAAGCCTTAATTTTAGCGACAGACCTCTGTTTAAGGATGTCAATCTCAAATTTACCCAGGGGAATTGTTACGGTATTATAGGCGCCAACGGCGCAGGAAAGTCTACCTTTCTCAAGATTCTGTCGGGCGAGTTGGAATCCGATTCGGGGCAGATTTCGATAACCCCCGGTGAGCGGATGGCGGTACTGAAACAGGACCACTTTGCCTTCGATCAATATAAGGTTATAGATACGGTGATGATGGGCTTCCCCCGGCTCTATTCGGTGCTCAAAGAGCGTGAAGCCATCTATGAGAAGGCGGATTTTACCGAGGAAGACGGCATAAAGGCGAGCGAGCTTGAGGGCGAGTTTGCCGAAATGGGCGGCTGGGAGGCGGAGAATCAGATAGAGCAGATGCTTTCCGGGCTGGGGCTGGAGGAGGAATTCCACAGCCGCACGATGAGCGAACTCGATGAAAGCCAGAAGGTGCGGGTACTGCTTGCGCAGGCGCTCTTCGGGGAACCGGAGATCCTGCTGCTGGACGAACCTACCAACGGTCTCGACCTGGAGTCCATCACCTGGCTGGAAGAATTCCTCATTAACTTTCCCAATATCGTCATCGTGGTCAGCCACGACCGTCACTTCCTCAACTCGGTATGTACGGTTATCTGCGATATCGACTTCGGCAAGATCAGTATGTTCAGCGGAAACTACGATTTCTGGTACCAGATGAGCCAGATCATGCAGCGTCAGGCACGGGATCAGGCGAAGAAGCGGGAAGAGAAGATGAAGGATTTAAGAGAGTTCATCCTGCGCTTCGCATCGAACGCCGCCAAGAGCCGCCAGGCAACCAGCCGCAAGAAGGTCTACGACAAGCTTGCTCTGGAAGAGCTGAACGTAACCAGCCGGAAATTCCCCTATGTAGGCTTTAAGCCGGATCGGGAGATAGGCAACAATGTACTTCGTACCGAGAAGCTCAACTATTCCAGCGAGGGTATCCAGCTCTTAAAGGATTTCAGCCTCACCGTAAACCGCACCGACAAGATAGCCTTTGTGGGGGTGGAGCAGAACTCGAAGTCCGCCTTTTTCGATATCATCACCGATACGATAAAAGCCGATTCCGGGGACGTCTACTGGGGACAAACCGTGACCAATTCCTACCTCCCAGTGGATAACGCCTCTTTTTTCAAAAACGACCTGAACATCCTCGATTGGCTCCGCCAGTATTCTGCGGATCAGGATGAGACCTATGTACGGGGATTTCTGGGCAGGATGCTGTTTACCGGCGACGAGTCCCTCAAGCCGGTAAAGGTTCTCTCCGGAGGGGAGAAGGTGCGGTGTATGCTCTCCCGGATGATGCTCACCGGAGCAAACGTACTCATCCTCGACGAACCCACGAACCACCTCGACCTGGAAGCGATCACCTCACTCAACGAGGGGCTTATCAACTTCCCCGGCGTAGTGCTGTTTAACTCCCACGACCACGAGTTTATCACCTCTATCGCAAATAGAATCGTAGAAATCACCCCCGGCGGCGTTATCGACCGGATGATGAACTTCGACGATTACATGAAGGATGAGCATGTGAAGGAACTGCGGGCGGAGTATTACGGAAGTGTGCAGAAGAAGGTGAAGTTCTGAGATTGAAATTGTAGTGACAGCCCCTCAACGGTGGTTTATAGCGGTTGAGGTTGTCACTATGGGTTCAGTGTGTCAAGTATTATCTTCAAGCCCTTTTGTTAAAAAGCAACCCAATCCCCATCGCCACAACCCCTTCAACCGCATAAGCCGTTACTATCCCGCCATTCATCTCAAACGGCGCCAGCAAAAACACAGCATTACACCAGGCATGATACAATATACAAAACGCCACACTCTTGGTAGTCTTCATAATCGCAGCCAAGGAACACGAGTTGACCAGTATCTGCAAAAAGAATATCACAAAACTCATTTCGCTTTGAGCGGAGCCTGCGACAAACCACAACGGAATATGCCAAACCGACCATATAACACTAACCAGTACGACAGACACAACAAAGGGAAGCCGTTTATCGAACCAGGGCTGCAAAAAACCCCGCCAGCCCGGTTCTTCCAGACCGCCCTGAAATACCTGCATAAGCAGAAACAGGAACAGCATGTACAGCGGCTGACCGTTGGTTAGGTCTCCGGCGATAAAGAAGACTAAAAAACGCCATACCATAAAGGCGAGGATAATCAGGTAAGGACTTACACGTTTGGGAAAGTCCCCGATAAACTGCCAAATCGTTCTCCGCTCACCGATAGCGCCGTATTTTCGCAACAGAATAATAACCGCCGCTGTGGGCATAAAAGCAGCCAAGGCATGAACGGCAGTTTCTGCAAAACC
>JAITWB010000102.1 GCA_031285525.1 Spirochaetaceae bacterium | reverse complement strand
TGTATCTGGAAGGCGGAAGGGCGATTCTCGGATGGAAGGGCGGACGGTCTCTGCTGACCTTTAAAAGCCTCCTCGACCGGGGGCTTACCGGAACCTTCGAGACTCCTGAACAGAAACAGCTGGAGCAGGCGATACGAAACCTTGCTCCCCAGCACCGTGTTGTCCGCTGGTATCAGAACAAAGAGAAAGCCCAGAACGCCTGCGCCCGGTATCTCGGCTTATGGATAGACGATCTGCCGCTGGTAGAAAATGAAGCTGTTCGGAACAGGATGTTTCTGCTCCAAAGCGATGCTCTTTTTCAGGCAAACGGCATCTGTCTCTGGCGGCCATGGATTGAAGACGCCTGGTATAATATCGATGAAGAGATCCGGGAGAGTCTTCAGGATCTCTCCTGGTGTTCCGCCGATATCACCGTATTCCCCATACCCTTTCCTGCCGGGGGAGAGTTTTATGCAGTGGCGTTTTCGACTGATAAGGGTGACCAGATACTGCCTTCGGATCCCCTTCCCGCCGTCGTGGCAGGAGCTATGGCTCGTGCCTGTAACGATCTGTATGCAGAGATACCGAAACGGTGGGAACAGGATTGGCAGCAATACGACAAGATAATCGGCGAATACTGGCTGCGCCGGGGTCCCTATCTGGTTCCTGAGATACCCGAAGAACAGTATCGGGACTTCTTCCTCCGCTGTCTTGATATGGGGATACTCATATCCCCGGATTTTAATATACCTTCTATTGTTCCGGTGGGAGCCGACAAGTCAGCCCTTGATAAGTTGGCAAAAAAAAGTACACCCTAAAGCTATTTCAACTTTAGGGTGTCTTTTCTTAGAATATGTCCTTTAGGGTATTATACCCGTACCAGCCATCCCCGGGTATCTTCGATAACGCCGTACTGAAGACCCTTGAGTTCTTTCTGCAGTTCCTTACCGAGTTCACCGGGCTGGCGGTTGTTAAAGACCGCTTCCCGTCCCTGGTGGGTGATGCTCTCTACGGGAGTTATCCCTGCCGCAGTTCCGGTGACAAAACACTCCACCGCATCGGTCATAGCTTCGTCTATCTGGATTCTCCGTTCCGCCACGGTTACCCCTTTGGCACGGGCGAGATCGATGATGCTCGCTCTGGTGATGCCCGGAAGTATGGTGTCTCCCAGCTCCGGCGTCACCAGTTCTCCGGATCGGAGGCGGAAAAAGATATTACACGAGGAACCTTCTTCTATATATCTGCGGTTCAGGGCATCGAGGAAGACTACTTCCATATAGCCTGCGCTTTCAGCTTCCTTCTTGGCAAGCGCCGAAATCACATAGTTGGAAGCGCATTTGATATTCCCGGTTCCCCGGGGAGTAGCCCGAATACGCTCGGTAGTTACTGCCTTTGTATTTACCCCGGAAAAGTAGGAGGATACCATGGTGGCGGTGATGATTATCGAGGGGGATTTGGAGATCCCTACCCCGATAGCTCCTTCGGAATACATAAAGGGACGCATATACACGGCTTGAGCTGTCGCAAAGGAGTCGGCTTCCCATTCAGGGTTATACTCAGGTTTATAGCCGAGTTCCGCATTGCGCCGGACAAACTCGACAGAAGCCTCAACGAAAAGCTCCTCGGGAAAGCCCGGAGAGTACAATCCTTCCATAGAATTGCGGAACCGTGCGGCGTTTCTGTCGGGACGGAATATCGCCATGGAGCCGTCCTTGCGGGGATAGGCCTTCATGCCCTCAAAACAGCCGAGCCCGTACTGGGTGGTGTAATTTACTAACGGTAGATCGAAGTTGTTCCGTTCCGCCAGAACTGCGGCGCGGCGCTGTTCGTCCATCGCCTCAAGTTCCTGCAGCGTGACAGCATCCTTTTGAATCCATGAACCTTTCCAGCTTTGGTCAGCCGGATCATAGTGGGCAATATAAGAAACGGGAAACATTGAAAGAGCAAAAGCCATGTATACCTCCAAAGAAAAAGACCTTTCTGAAATCGCCTTTAGTATACAACTGATTAGGGGGAGGTGTAAAGCTGACTCAGGATATCTTATTTCGGTTTGTTTCGGGGCGTTCTTCTTCCTCCGGGATTGCAGGGGTCTGTGTTTTTCTGAAAAGATCCCCGGGATTTACCTGCACCGAAGGACTTGCCGCCGCTATGCTGAGTGCTGCCCACACCCCGCGGCTTGCCAGCGCCCCAATGCTTGTCAGTGGACCGCTGTTTGCCGTAACTCTCCGGTTTTTCTGTGAATCGCGATTTGTCTGCACCTCGCTGCTTCTCGGCGAGCCATTGTGCGGTGTTGGCTCGCTGTTCCATGTCTTCGGGGGAGTAGAAGCCGTCTTTCCAGTTAAACCGTTCCGTGTCGGGAAGCATGGTCTCTTTCTCCAGGGCGGTCATAATCTGGCGGAAATCGTTTTTCCTGACGATGGTTTTTGACAGATCGAGGATGAAGTGAGAGAAGCCGCTGCTCTGGAGGAAGCCTATCTTATCGATAATAGAGTAGGGATTTTCGGGAAGAACAAAGGAGCCGTCCGGGGTGGACATGGCTTTGAATACCGTATCCTGTTTGTCAGAAAAATAGAGGAAATCGTATTTTTCTGGAAGCTTGAAACGCATACGGAACAGTGCGGGATAGGCGAAGAGGGTTACGAAGGCCTGTTTTCTACGATCCGAGTCAACGGTTCTTTCGAGGTTCTGCCGTGAATTTTCCAAGGGTGTAATAAAATGGGTGATTCCCTGACTGCTGAGCCAGGAGATTGCCCATCGGTTAAACGTGTAGAGGTAGGGACCGGCGAGAGTCCGAACCTTCCGGTTGCGCAGCAGAGCCAGGTGTCCCGGATTGTTGACCACCCAGTGCCAGTAGCCTTCTTCTATGAGAAAATCGACTATTCCTGCGATCCGGTCTTCGTCTCCCTGGGGAAAGAAGGGGTCGAGGGATATATACACCTGCTTTTTCTGAAGCGGCAGGATTTCCTTATTCTCGATGAGGGAAGTAATCGTTTCGCTATTCAGTTCGAGGATGACCGCTGTGGGCTTCGCAGAGAGTACGGCGTGCATGTCCGCCACGGTGGAAACCTGTATGTAGAGCCCCTCAGGGAATACATCCAACGCCGCTTTGTCGAGGCGGGGAAGTTCCAGAGACGGCACTTTTTGAGCCCCCGGATGGGAGCGGAAACGGCTGAGATCGGGGGGTAGTATCCGCTGATACCGCTTTCCTTGAGTCTTTGTCTGGATGAGATACACCTCATCCCCGGTAGAGAACCCTGACGGTATGTCTATCCAACTGTCGCTGTCGGCGAAGCGGACGTCCTTGATCTTGTGACTCTCTCTGCCGGTATCGTCTTTGCGATGAAGCCGTATCGAGTCTCCCGGCTCAGGGGTATAGCCTCCGGTAAGGGATGCATAGAGCGCAGTAGTCTTAGGTGCGGCACCTGAAGGTGCGGCACCAAAAGGTGCGGTTGCTTTAGGATCGGCTCCCTTGGGCTCATTTTCGTCGAGACTTTCTTCTACCGGTTCGGCATTCTTGAAAACCCGTGTTTGTTTGATCTTTCCGAGTTTGAGCCCGGTGCCGCCTGCCTGATCGGGGTTGAGGATGTTCGCAGGGGCGCCTTTCTGGTACCAGTAGAGGGTTTTTTCTCTGGCAAAATCGGAGGAGAGCTTTCTTTTTGCAGTGGCTATAGCGCCTTCGGGATCGCTTTCCCAGTTATCCATGAGATACCGATAGGCGGAGACGACGCAGCCTACGTATTCGGCGCTTTTCATTCGACCTTCTATTTTAAACGAGTCTACCCCGGCTTGTATAAGGGAGGGGATGACGTCTATTAATTGCAGATCGTAGGGGGAGAAGTAGTAGCCTTCCTTGGGGACGCCGTTGATCTCCGCCGTATAGAGGCGGCGGCACGCCTGGGTGCAGAGTCCCCTGTTCGCGGACTTTCCTCCGAGGTAGCTTGAAAAGA
>JAITWB010000096.1 GCA_031285525.1 Spirochaetaceae bacterium | reverse complement strand
CTGCGATGGCAGCGCTTTTACCCAAAGACGCCTCCTGGCGCTTCGCCCCCTTCCGTCCCGGCACCTGCGTCGATCCCGAAATGAACGAACAAGCCCCCTACACCGACGAAGAGATGCGGAAACTTGTCGCCTTTGCCCAAACCTTTATCCCGGGAGCGGAACTGCGCTAAAGGAGCTTAAATACAAAAAAAGACCGCCCAGCACACTGGACGGTCTTTAGAAAATCAGTTCTTACTTATTCAAACGCTTAAAGCTTTACACGGAGAATAAGAGGAATAAAAGCAGTCAAACCTTTTTTGGATGAACCATCAAGATTATACCGCACTTCAACACCTGAAGAGATACTGCAATTCCTCATTGCATAGAACTCTGCTCCGAGAAGACCATTAATCGCCTTCACGTCTCCAGCCTTCGACTCATCGATATAAGAAACAGTCAGCTTGCCTGTAAAAAGCTCATTAACCTTATAGGTTCCGTTACCGGCAATCCACATTCCCCACTCATCATTTGTGTACTTTGTAAAGTTCATGTTTGTTGCAATATAGAACGCATCGCTGATATTGTACTGGGCACGAACATCGATACCCATTTCAGTCGCCATGTTATCAGCATTTGCAGTATCCATACCAATGGTAAAGCCCACAACAGCATCCAGATTATCAACCAGCTTGTTAGGACGGAGATAGGCGCCCAAAACATAGGTATCCTTTTCAAGCCAGCGGAACACACCTTCTATTGTACCAAACGGATTGAGACTGTAACCGAGGGACAGAGAAGTGGAAGCCCAGTTTATATCATCACTCAGTGCAATATTCGTTTCCTGGAAACCAAGTTTTACCAACAGCTTGTCTGCATCCCCCACATTAAATGTGTAATCCGCAATCAAAGAGTGAATCTTTTTGGCGGTTCCTGTGGTACCAAGGTTGGCTGCATCCACAATCATTCCCGCTTTTTTAAGACCGCCGAGTTTTACGTATTCTCCGACAGTACTCATGCTGTAATTTCCGGCGAAACTACTGACACGGCCTGTATAGCGTGAATCAAATCTACCGGCTGTTACCTTGAATGAACCATAGTTTACCCAACCATAATAGGTATCAGGAAGCATAGTAAAACCATCTTTATCACCGGTAGTAAGACCTTTTATTGCCGGCTGAATAGTAATTGACGCGCCCGCATAGTCACCGGAAAGGGTAATAGACAAATCATCCTTTGCCTCAGCCGCATAAGCATTATCGTCCAGATTAAAGAAATCCACTTTAGTAGGAGCGCCATCAGCCCCCGAATTCGTAATCGTTGCAATAGCCGCCTGAGTGCGGTAGTTCATCGTGATCTTCTGAGCTGACACACTCCCCATTAATAATGCTGTTACAACCAGCATTCCCATTACCTTTTTCATCGAAAAATCCTCCTAACATTCATTTCGCAGAATAGCTGCCTTGGCAACAGTACTATAGCGCTGACAAAACGAATGTTTCGCCATATTATTGTACTATTCAGATATAAACAAGCTGACTATCCTGAACACGATAGAGGTCGATACAAATAGGTTATGACAATCGTCTATCTAATTATCTTTTTTGCTAAAAGCTCTTTGATTTCTCTATGACGTGGAACAGCTTCGGCGATCCCAGTGTTAAGGTTTTTATACCAATCATGCTCGCCCCCATGCCTGATAAAAACAGCGCCGTTTTTTTCAATAATTCGTATCAAATCAAGACGCTTCATACGTTACACCGGAACAGCAACCAACCCTGTATGCTCAGGGACGGCAGATTGAATATCATCAAATTCCATAACATCGCTATAAAGTGAAACAAGCATTTTTTCAAGTTCCTCTACACTATCACCCTGTGACCAATAATCAGGATATTGGTTAAGATAACCAATATATCCGCCATCTTTTGCTTCCCAATAAGTATATGATAACTGCATTCGACACCTCCTATTTCGCTTCCACTTCATCCTATTGCATATTATTACCCTTTATTTGAAAAAAAACAACCATTTTCCCACACTTTCAAGCTATTGCCTCTGCACTATCCCCTATGGTATCCTATTATGGTAAAATTACCGTTTATATAGAGGAAAGCAATGGATACGCATGAAATTACCATGGAAAAAATCGTCAGCCTCTGCAAAAGGCGCGGTTTTGTGTTTCAGTCGAGTGAAATATACGGCGGTCAGGCAGGAGCCTGGGACTACGGCCCTCCCGGAATAGAGCTCAAGAACAATATACAGCGGGCGTGGTGGAAGGAAATGACCCAGCTCCACGAAAACATCGTCGGTCTCGACGCCGCCATACTCATGCACCCCCGGGTTTGGGAAGCATCCGGTCACGTGGAAAACTTCACCGACCCGTTAGTAGACTGCAAGAAATGCAAGAGCCGGTTCAGAGCCGATCAGATCGATCAGGACAAGCTTGCGGCGAAGATCTGCCCCGACTGCGGCGGTGAACTCACCGATACCCGCAAATTCAACCTCATGTTCAAGACCCACATCGGTCCTGCAGAAGACACAGCCAGCGTACTCTACCTCCGCCCCGAAACGGCTCAGGGAATCTACGTCAACTACAAGAATATCTCCCAGTCAAACCGCCTCAAGGTACCCTTCGGTATCGCCCAGGTAGGAAAGGCATTCCGCAACGAGATCGTCACGAAAAACTTCATCTTCCGCACCTGCGAATTTGAGCAGATGGAAATGCAGTTCTTCGTAAAACCCGGTGAGGACGAAAAGTGGTTCGAATACTGGCGTGACCAGCGCTGGGCCTTCTACGACAAATACGGCATCCGGACGAACAAGCTCCGCTGGCACCAGCATGGACCGGGAGAACTGGCCCACTACGCCAAGGACGCATTCGACATCGAATACGAATTCCCCATGGGATTCCGTGAGCTCGAAGGGGTTCACAACCGCACCGACTTTGACCTGACCCGTCACACCGAGTACTCCGGCAAGGATCTCCAGTACATCGATCAGGACAACGGCAACGAGCGGTACATTCCCTACATCATCGAAACCTCCGCCGGCCTCACCCGGAACATGCTCATGTTCCTCTGCGACGCCTACGAAGAGCAGAAAGTTGCCGACAAGGGAACCGAAGACGACTGGCGCACAGTCCTCCACTTCCACCCCAAACTCGCTCCGGTCACCGTCGCAGTGCTGCCCCTCATGAAGAAGGACGGCCTCGCAGAACTTGCCCAGGACATCCGGCAGGAACTCAAAGAGGATTTCATGACCGACTACGACCAGTCCGGCGCCATCGGTAAACGCTACCGCCGCCAGGACGAGATGGGAACCCCCTTCTGCGTCACCGTCGATTACGACTCCAAAGAAGACAACACCGTAACCCTCCGCTTCCGTGACTCCATGGAACAGGTACGGGTTCCCAGAGCCGCTCTCGCCTCCCGAATCCGGGAAGAGATCGCGAAATATAAGAGAGTCTAGGCGTCAGCGCATAATAGAAGAAAGCCCTGATGTATCACGCATACATCAGGGTTCGCTTTATAGAACCCCGGAGGTTTAGTAATGGAATTTATTTCCCTTGGGAAAACAGGCTTAATAGTAAGCAGAACAGCCTTCGGGGCGCTCCCCATTCAGCGTGTTTCCGACAGGGAAGAGGCTGACCGCATCATCCATCGGGCATATGAAGGGGGGATCAACTTCTTTGATACCGCCCGAGCCTACTCGGACAGCGAAGAAAAACTGGGCTATGCCTTTCACGACATCAGAAAAGACGTGGTAATTGCCACGAAAACCACCGCCTCAACCCCGGTGGCGCTGCGGCGGGATCTGGAAACCAGTCTCGAAACCCTTCAGACCGACTATGTCGATATCTACCAGGTGCACAACCCCTCTTTCGTCCCCTTCCCCGGAGGCGCAGACGGCCTCTACGACGCACTCATCGCCGAAAAACGGCGGGGTACGATCCGGCACATCGGATTTACCAACCACAGTGCGGATCTGGCTCGGCAGGCTGCTGCATCGGGTTTCTATGACACGGTACAGTTCCCCTTCAGCTACCTTGCCGCCCCGGAAGATACGGCGGTGATGGAAACCTGCAGGGAACACAACGTCGGCTTTATCGCCATGAAAGCCCTCTGCGGCGGCTTACTAACAAACGCAAAAGCCTCCTTCGCCTGGTTCCGCCAGTACGAATCGGTGATCCCCATCTGGGGCATCCAGCGGATGGCAGAACTGGAGGAGTTTCTCTCCATGGAAAACGCTCCCCCTGAGTTGTCAGCGGAAATCCTCCACGAAATCGAAGCGGACAGGGAAGCCCTCTCAGGCAACTTCTGCCGAGGCTGCGGTTACTGCCTCCCCTGCCCCCAGGACATCCCCATCAACAACGCAAACCGTATGTCTCAACTACTGCGCCGCTCCCCCCAATCAAACTGGCTCACCCCGGAGTG
>JAITWB010000259.1 GCA_031285525.1 Spirochaetaceae bacterium | reverse complement strand
TATTTTGCTTATATACCACGGTTTTACCACACCAAGGATTGTTTTATAGAATTCTTCGGGTCCCATTTTTCTATTCTAGCTCTTTTTTTAGATTTCCACAAGAAACCCTAAAGACCCTTAAAAAACGGCTGGACTCTTAAAGCAGTGACTGGTTCTCATTACCAATATGTCCACGCCTCAAAACCGGGAAAGGTTACCATTCCACATCACTCAGGAGACCTTAACCCTATAACTATCAAATCAATCCTGAAACAAGCCGGCATAAAGTAGGAGGAGACCATGAAGCTTACATACCCTGCCATTTTTTATCCCTGGGACGATAGCCCTGGCTACACCGTAGAAGTTCCCGATCTGCCCGGGTGTGTCAGTGAAGGGGCTTCTCTCGCAGAGGCTATTCTCATGGGAACAGATGCAGCGTCCGGCTGGGTACTTACCGAGCTGGAAGACGGCAAACCTGAACCCAAAGCAAGCCGCTTTGAAGATATTCACCCCGAAAACAGCGGCTTTGTCAGTATGTTGGTACTGGATATGGATGCCTATGCCGAAAAGTACGGCAATAAAGCGGTGCGTAAAAACCTGACTATTCCTGCATGGCTTAATACGTTTGCCGAGTCCAGGCACATCAATTTTTCACAGGTGTTACAGGATTCACTTACGGCACTGTACCAACAGGAATTATCCGCCGTTTAAATCGAACACCATTACTGTTTCACACAAAACTCTGCGTAAAACAGTAATGAAGGCGGATTCCCTCCGCTTACCTTGCAGACCTGCGAATGTCTCCCCACGCAATTGTTCCGATTCCTGCCACGATGATATATATCCCGAATATATATCCGATAGCAAGAGTAGTAAACATGACCGGAACAAACAGCATAAACAAGGAAACGATCACCGCAAGGATACTGCTGAACAAGAGCAAGGCCGAGCCAAAGGGTGAAGCGGTGAGTGAAAGCCCTTGAATCCCGTTAAAAAGCAGGATAATAGCGAACACGAAAGCAAAGGCCTCACTGCGGGTGTAAGCGTCCGATGCGAGCAGCAATACCCCCAACACGACATTGATGACACCGTTTGCCAACTCCCAGGCGTTACGGGGCTTCATACTAATGAATATGCCGATTTCGAACAAACCGAACACAAAGAACCCTATCGTTGCCAACCATTCAAACCCGACAGCCGCAGCATAGGGTGTACAGAATGCAACGATTCCGACCAGAACCAATAGAATTCCGGTAATAATATCCAAAACTCCAACCATGAAAATCTCCTCCTTTTCATATTTTAAAGTATGAAACATGAGGGAATAGGCTGTCAAACAATTGCATTATAGAGAAAATACCGCATTTAAAGATTCTGAATTGTAAGCTTCCGATAGTACACAACGCACTGGTTCACCGCCGCGGCAATGCAGACAAGAGAAAACCACTGCAATCCCCCTGAAATTCCGGCAAAGAAGTTATACAGTCCGTGGAGCAGCACGGCAAACACCAAAGGAAGGAGCGATGAAAACCTGAATCCCCCTCCGTACAGCGTCCACACCGTAAACCCGCCCAGGAGGGCGCAAAACCCATGGAGCGCCACCGCTGTAACCAACCGCAGCAGGGTATTTCCGCCTCCCGAAAAAAGATAGAGCACCGCTTCAAAACCACCAAAGGAAAAGCCCGCCAGTACAGCGGCGGCGCAAAACACTAAAAAAGAAGGCTTTTTACGAAACACCGCCGCCAGAACCCCAGCCTTTACCGATTCTTCCACGAAAGAGGATGAAACAAAACAGGTAAACGCATAAGACGCCTCCGCTCCGGCGAGGTTCAGAAGGAGCCGTATCCCCTGCTGGATCAAAACCACCGGGATAACAGAGGCAAGCCCTGACAGAACGGCAACAAAGCCCTCAGAGACCTGAAAAGCCGGGACAAAACGGCGGCTCAAGAGAAACAGAGTGAGTACGGGAAGAAAACAGATTCCTATCCGCAAAAGGGTTGCCATAAAAACAGCATAGTATCCTGGGGGCAATAAAGCAAGAACTTTTTCTGGCACGGGCGCAGAATAAAGACTACAATTATATCAGGTACTATTTTTAGGAGGCGTTCTATGATTACTTTTAATAAGGTCGGTGTTACGTTAATCGATGAGCAGCATCAGGAATTGATCAACAGAATCAATCAGGTAACATCCATGGGGATAGAATCTGTTTCGAAAGAACAAACAGAAAAAACACTGGATTTTCTGGGTGACTATATCGTCAAACACTTCGGCGACGAGGAAGTATTACAGAAAAAGTCCGGTTACCCCCAGTACGAATGGCACAAAGAACAGCACCAGATCTACATCGACAACTTCAAAAAATTAAAAGCAGAGTTCATGGCTAACGGAGCATCCATAAAATACACAATGGATCTGAACAACTCAATCATCGACTGGATCGTCAAGCATATCAAAAATGTGGATACCAAATTAGGACTGTTCTTACAGGAAAAGGGCATGGCAAACGATAAAGTCTAACAAAAGAGCAAAGAGAAAAGAGCAATGAGAAAAGGAAAGGACGCCTTTTTGTCTTTCTCCCTTCTCATTACTCTTTTTTTTCCTTGACAATTGAACATATGTTCAAGTATAATAACAAAAGAGATTATAGAGGAAGATAGATGAACAAGAAAACCTTCTGGGACTTTTGCGCCCCGGTCTACGACATTTTTGAAGCACTGAATGGCCGAGCCTACGCGGGAATGCTCAAAAACGTACAGAGCCTTATCCCCAACGGCGCTACCGTATTGGAAACCGCCGCCGGAACAGGTTCCATCAGCCTTGCCGTTGCAGACAAGGCAAGCCGCGTCTTGTGTACCGATATCAGCGAACAAATGCTGGACAGAGCCCGGCGCAAAGCCATAAAACACCGCATACAGAACATCGACTTTGCAAACAGGAGCATCTACAGCCTTGGCGTGGAAGATGCCTCCTTTGATATTGTCATCGCCGGACAGGTTTTGCACTTAATCGACGAGCCGGAAAAAGCAGCGGCGGAACTGCGACGGGCGGCAAAACAGACCGTTATCCTGCCGATGAGTTTTACAAAGGATTTGCGGGGTATAGCAAAACTCAACGTAAGCCTCTACCGCATGGTCGGATTTTCCCCAAAAAGAGAGTTTAATAGAGAAGCATACAAGCATTTTCTTCCATCCATCGGCTTTGAAGGATGCACCTATATTGCCATTGACGGAAAAATCCCCATGATGGTTGCAGTCTGGAGCAAATAAGAGATACTATGATATAAAAAGTTGAGAAATATTGGTAATCTGTTCTGACGGGATCAGAGAGCCGGAGGTAGGTTGTACATTTCTGTGAGGAGACGCAAGATGAGACTTGCTTCTCTTTTCCCTGCTCATTCCTCACTTCTCCTTTTTCCTCTCCTTGACCTTGACCGCTTGTGTAAGTTACACTAAAAAACACATAAACGAATCGATTCCGGGAGCTTGCGTGTTTCTTAAAAGTCTTGAAATATTTGGATTTAAATCATTTGCGGATCGCACCCGCATCGAGTTTGCCGACGGCATTACGGCGCTCCTCGGTCCCAACGGCTGCGGTAAGAGCAATGTCGTTGACGCAGTAAAGTGGGTACTGGGAGAACAGGCCGCCAAAACCATGCGTGCCGAAAAAATGGAAGACATCATTTTCAACGGTACCGAATCGCGGAAGGCCCTCAGCGTGGCGGAAGTCACCTTAACAATAGCAAACGATAACGGCTTACTTCCCCTGGATGTAAGCGAAATAACCATAAAACGCCGTCTCTACCGTTCCGGGGAGAGCGAATACTTCATCAACGGTGCGTCAGTAAAGCTCAAAGACATAAGGGAGCTCTTCTGGGACACCGGAGTCGGAAAGACAGCCTATTCGGTGATGGAACAGGGTAAAATCGATCAGATCCTCTCCTCCAAGCCCGAAGACAGGCGCTACCTCTTTGAAGAAGCCGCCGGAATCACCCGGTTCAAGGTCAAACGGGCAGAAGCGGAGCGCAAACTCGAACGGACCGAAGAAAACATGCGCCAAATCGAGAGCATCCTCGCAGAAGTAAAACGCTCCTACGATACCCTCAAGATTCAGGCAGAAAAAACCATCAAATACCGCACCCTCCGGGAAGAGGTCTTCTATTTCGAACTGGACATCCAGCTCCTCCGGCTCCGGGGTATCACCCAGGACAGGGACAGAAGAGCCGATGAAGTACAGAAAACCGTCTCCCGCCGGGACAGCATTCTGGCGGAAAAAAACGAGATAGACCGCTTTCTCCAGGAAAACATGGATGCGGTGAACGACCTGGAAAAACAGATCGCCGAATCCAACAACCAGCTCGTCGGTCTCATGGTAGAACGCCGCGAAAAGGGCGAGCGCGCCAAGGAACTGGCGGAACAGCAGAAATCAACCAAGGCAAAGATCAGCCAGCTGGAAGGCCGCCGATACGCCATCGAAGAGAAGATCGAATCCCTCCAGGAAGATATAGGCGAGCAGGAAGCGGCGGTTCACGAACTGAACGGACGGATCGCAGATATAAAGAAGAATATCGCCTCCTTTACCGAAAATATCACCCACACAGAGAGCCGCATCGGCGAAAACGACCGTCAGGCGGCAAAGAGCGCCCAGGAGATCGAAGACCTCGACCGGG
>JAITWB010000255.1 GCA_031285525.1 Spirochaetaceae bacterium | reverse complement strand
AAAGCGATATTGTAAGCTGTACCGTTTACGTTAACACTCATAGCGTCTCCGGCAGGTGCGGCGTTTACATTGTAGTCTGTTCCGTTAACGCTTACCACATATGAACCGCCTGTTGAAGGAGCGGCAGCTGGGGCAACCTTGAAGGAATCGGAGTTAACCGGTCCTTTGGCGCGTTCCTTGAAGAACTTGGGATCCACCTTCGGGAACATGGCATAGGTGAGGATATCTTCCACACAGTCGCCAGCGCCGTTCTCTTTGGCTTCTTTTTCAAGCTTGTCGAACTCGTTGGGAATGAGATCCGCAGGGCGGACGGTAACGGCGGCATCCATGCTGTTTTCTGCAAGAGCCTTCTTTACCAGGTCGGCGTTGCAGGCAGCAGGGGTCGTTCCGTATTTTCCGGTCAGGAGGTCACGGGTCTCTGCGGTGAGCTTGGCGTAGCGGCCGAAGAGTACGTTGAACACAGCCTGGGTTCCAACGATCTGGCTGGTGGGGGTTACCAGGGGGATATATCCGCAGTCCTTCTGAACGAGGGGGATCTCCTTGAGAACCTGATCGATCTTATCGGAAGCACCCTGCTCCTTGAGCTGGCCTTCCAGGTTGGAGAGCATTCAGCCGGGAACCTGGGACACGAGAATACGGGTGTCAGCGCCGAGGAAGCTGGATTCGAATTTGGCATACTTCTTGCGGACTTCCCGGAAGTAAGCGGCAATTTCGAGGAGCTGATTGATATCGAGCCCCGTATCCATATCGGTACCCTTGAAGATCTCGACCATTGTCTCGGTGGGGCTGTGGGAGGTTCCCATTGCCATGGAGGAGATAACGGTGTCGAGGACATCAGCACCTGCTTCGGCAGCCTTTGTCAGTGTGGCAACGGACATACCGGTGGTAGCGTGGGAGTGAACCTGTACAGGGATATCAACCTTTGACTTGATAGCCTTAACCAGCTCGTAGGCGTCGTAGGGCTTCAGAAGACCTGCCATATCCTTGATACAGATAGAATCCGCACCGGTATCGGCATAGGCCTTTGCTAGATTGGCATAGAGCTCATTGGTATGATAGGGGGTAGTGGCATAAGAGATGGTGAGCTGAACGTGCTTACCAGTCTTCTTTGCGGCCTTTGTCGCCCGCTCAAGGTTGCGGGGATCGTTAAGGGCGTCGAAAATGCGGAACACATCGATACCGTTCTTCGCTGCGGCTTCGACAAACTTGTCTACCACATCATCCGCATAGTGCCGATAACCCAGCAGGTTCTGCCCCCGGAGGAGCATCATTATCGGTGTATTGGGAAGCGCGCCCTTCAGCTTGCGAAGGCGATCCCAGGGATCTTCGTTCAGGAAGCGGATACCCGAGTCAAAGGTCGCCCCGCCCCATGCTTCAAGGCTTTCGTAACCGATTTTGTCGAGTTTTTCGCAGATGGGCAGCATATCCGCAGTAGTCATGCGGGTTGCCTGCAATGACTGGTGCGCGTCCCGAAGCACCAGATCAGAAATTTTCACTTTATGAGCCATTCATTTCTCCTTAATAATTAACCTTTTTCTGTGCGAAACTAGTTCCGCTTTTCCCTGACCGCCGCAGCGATTGCCGCAATCACAGCCGTGTTACCCTGCATCGCAGGAGCTGCCGGAGCAGCGGGCGCATCCGCAACCGTATCATTATCAAGCTTCAGAGCCTTTACCAGCTTCTGAGTAAGGGTCATGAAAACGATAAGGATGATAAGAAAAGAAAATACAACACCCATTCCAAGCAGGGTCAGGGTTAAACTCTGACCGAGCATATCGGTTATTGTCATTAGAGCCTCCATATAATAGTATAAAAATCACAGGATAATCACAAAAAGTATAGTGGAAATAGATACATTGTTCAAGACATTTTACTTCTCTTGATATAAATCCGAGAATATGATAGAGTATACATAATTATATTGAAATAAACTTGCTTTAAGGTGTGGTTTTACCCGGATGTTATCGGTTGACAACTGCTATTTATTTCTTTATTTTAGTAAAACAACTCTTTTTGTGGAGGTATGATATGGCCGGAGCCAGTAAAAACTCGCGAACAACTGTTACTACCCATAAATTTTTCTGCACCTGTGGCGGAGAAGTAGTAATGAAGACACTGTTTGAAAACGGTAAACTGAAAAACATTGCCGAATGCGGTAAATGCAAACGGACTGAACGCCGTCCCAAGGATTTCAAATAACATTTTTTTCAGTAGGAAAAGGGAAAGTTGCGGCTTTCCCTTTTTTTATACCCAATAATTAAACGAAACCACGGAAGAAGCGCAAAATCAGCGTTTCCCAGCTTCCATATCCTCCGCCCTCCACTGATCAAGCTGCTCCTGAATCAATACTCTCGCCTCATCGAGGATCGCCACCTGCTCTTTTTTCCCCTGAGGGGCAGGATATACCTTGAGTATCTTTACCCGGTACGTGCCATGAGCCAGATGACGCGCAATCCCGTCAAGACTCGAAATCTTCCATCCCCCGTCAAGGGCGCACACCGCCACAGGCATGGGAGCTCGATCGAGAATCCGGCGGAATCCGGCGGCATAAAAAGTCCCCAGATTGCCGTCCTTACTCCTGGTCCCTTCGGGAAAAATGACCGGAATCCACTTATTCTTCTGCACCCGAATGGCAAACTTATCCAGTACCCGCATCGCCTCGGCGGGACTGCCTGTACGGGGAACCAGCGCATGTTCATGAGCCTTGAGCATCGCAGAAACCAGGGGCACATGATGCCCCAGCTCCTTTTTGGTCACAAAACGAAGCGGAACCTTCCAGAGAAATTTCATGTATACCGGAATATCCAGCAAACTCTGGTGATTTGAGAGGATGAGATACTGCTCCGGCAGTTCATCCTTGTGGTCAGGATAGCCCACAAAGCGGAATTTCTTGTAGGTATTCAGTATCGAGAATATCAGCGGAGCATAGACCGTGGTGATAATATCAGAAATCTTCACACTCCACTTCTTGTTCAGTGAATAAGCGATAGTATTGACGAGAGCAATACTGCCAAGAGCAACAACAAGGCATAATATGGTAATCAGGGAAATCATAGGTAAAATGTACACACTATTTAAGCAAGGATCAAGGATACCACAGATATGTGCGACGCAGATATCTGTGGCTACGAAAAAGGCGGCTTACTCTTCAGTCTCCGCCTCATCAAAGGTGACAAAATCATTGCCATCTGTATCGGGATCGGCCGTAAAAGGTATCAAGTCATCGGAAACAGCAACGGGATTGAGCTTGTTCAAGGCTTCAACAACAAGGTAATTGAAGCTGCTTCCAAGAGAACGTGCGTCATTCAGCAGTTCCCGCTTTACCGTATCATTCTTGCTGTTTTCAGCCACCTGATAGAGCCTGAACACCCGCAAATCAAGGGTATCCGCAGTGACCATGTCCCGTTTTATATACTGCTTCTCCACACTTTTGTTGGCAAATTCGGTAACATAGGCGCTTATACAGACAAAATCGGGGGTAGATTCCGCCGTATGCACCGCGGCAAAGGAGAACTGAGGTAATTTCAACGCCTTACTGGATATTGCGCCAACATCGGGTTTTGTGTACAAGAAGGCAGTATCCCCAGAAATAATACCGGGAACAGCATCAACACCAAGGAAGAGATCCTGTATCCAATAATCCTGTCCCTCTTCCTTAATATGGTAAAACTCCCGCTTCTCATTATCGCTCAAACGGACCGCCTCTTTCTTCTCAGGAATAAGGACTTCTGGATTGGCAGGATTAGGGAGCATAAAAACGCTAACAAGCTCTCCAACCTCTGAGGACTTACTAAAACTCATCTGGTCCTGCTCATTTTCTTTCCATTTTGCTGCAGTATCATACAGAACGACCGCAGTTACCTCAACTCCCGAAGAACTCCCATCCGGCACTTCTTCAATTAACGCCTTTTGCTCCGTTTCCTTCCCGGAACAGGACACCAAAAGTACGCAGGCAAACAGTACCATGCCCGCAAATAGCAGAACGGCAACTCCGCCAGAATGCCATTTTTTCATTCATACGCTCCTTATTGTCAGGTATCTTTATGAAACCAGTGTACCATCACTACGGCTCAAAATTAATCACCCAAAAGTAATAAAAACACCCTTTTACGGAAGGAAGAATTCCTTGACACAATTATGCCGGAAAGTTATGCTCATTGCTAACAATGAATACCCCAGATAGCAACACCGAAAGCATCCGTCTCTTTTCCAATGATTTGGAAGCGGAATTTCTCCGCCGTCCAAACAGATTTCTCATCATCGCTGGAAACAAGGGTGAGGAAATCCCCTGCCACTGCCCCAATCCGGGACGGCTCTCGGAGATGCTCTTTCCCGGCACCACCCTGATTCTGGAAAAACGTACTGCTGCCGAAACATCTGCAACGGCTAAAAGCACCTCACCTAAAACAGCGTGGACCGCTGCCGGACTCTACCACAGAGAAAGCATTGTCCCCCTCTATTCCGCCAGAGCAAACGAAGCGGCGGAAAAGATCATCCTCCCCCGACTTATCCCCGGACTCACAGAGATACACCGGGAATACACCATCGGCGGATCCCGATTTGATTTTCTCTGTATCGACTCAGAGGGAACACGGCATTTAATAGAAGTAAAAGCCTGCTCCCTGGTAGAACACAATGTCGCCATGTTTCCCGACGCCCCCAGCTCCCGGGCGCTCAAACACCTCGAAGAACTCGCCAACCTTGCGAAGCAAGGTGC
>JAITWB010000124.1 GCA_031285525.1 Spirochaetaceae bacterium | reverse complement strand
TTGTTCCCCACTGGCGTACTACCCTTGCAAAAGATAAAAGTGTACACGATGTAGTGACCTGTATCCCAGAGTACCGCAGCCTTTTCCCTGGAATAACGGCTACTGCTTCGGTTTTCTGGCTTCCCCTCTTCCTGCATGGGGACTTTTGGGGATTCCTGGGCTTTGATTTCCCGGTAAAGGAACGGCTTTTTAACGCCACCGAGGAAGATATCCTCAGATCCCGTGGACTGCTCATCGCTTCTTCGGTACAGCGCAACGAGATGGTGCAAAACCTGATAAAAACCAAAGAAGAAGCGCTGGCAGGAACCAGAGCAAAAAGCGATTTCCTCTCCCGGATGAGCCACGAGATACGCACCCCTATGAATGCCATCATCGGCATGACTACTATTGCGAAAAAAGGCGGTGACAAGGCGAAGATCGGATACTGCCTCGATAAAATAGAGGATGCATCCAGACAGCTGCTGGGAATAATAAATGATATATTGGATATGTCAAAGATAGAAGCGAATAAACTGGAAATCGTCCCGGTACCATTCGATTTCGAGCACATGATACAGGATGTCTTTAATATCATACAGGTTAAGGTTGAAGAGAAGCATCAAAACCTTACCTTTGATTTTGACAATATCTTTACCAGACAATTCATTGCCGATGAACTCAGGCTTTCACAGGTACTCACGAATCTATTAAGTAATGCGATCAAATTCACCCCGGAAAAGGGCGATATAAGCCTGAAAATCCAGATTCGGCAAGAAACTGATGACAAGGCTGTCCTCCATGTGGAAGTAACAGACACCGGTATCGGCATCTCAAAGGAACAGCAGGCAAATCTCTTCAAGTCCTTCGAACAGGCCGACGGCAGCATAAGCCGCAGATTCGGCGGGACAGGGCTGGGACTGGTAATCTGCAAGAAGATCGTCAATCTGATGGGCGGTGATATAGAACTCAAAAGTGAACAGGGTATGGGTTCCAGCTTCTCCTTTAGTGTACAGATCGGTCTTGGGGAGGAACTGGAAAAAAAGCAGCTCCAAAAGGGTCCCAATACCCTGCGAATCCTTGTTGCCGACGATAACCCGGATGTACTCGCCTACTTCATCAATATACTTGACAGTTTTTCAATGCACTGTGACACGGCTCTGGACGGAACACAGGCTGTCAGACTGGCGATGCAGAGTATCAATAAAGGACAGCCGTATGATCTGATTTTTCTCGACTGGCAGATGCCCGGCAAAGACGGGATAGAGACCGCTATTGAGATAATGCAACTGATGAACGAAAAAACGGTGGTCATCATGATATCCGCTGCCGATAGGGCTGATATAGAAGCTCAGATGAACGCCATCGGTATAAACCATTTCCTGGCAAAACCGGTACTGCCTTCTGTTCTGTATAATAAAATTGCCGAACTGACAAATACTGTTTATAATGAAGATGTCCGTACGGAAGAAGATGATATCCCTGATTGGAGGGACAAAAACCTCCTTATCGTGGAAGACATGAAGATAAACAGGGAAATTCTTATCAATATCCTTGAGGATACGGGGATATCGATGGAAAGTGCAGTGAACGGATTAGAAGCCGTCGAGATGTATAGACGAAACAGCGGCAAATATGATTTAATTCTAATGGATATCCAGATGCCCGAAATGAACGGTCTGGATGCCACGAGGGCTATCCGCACATCGGGAGTACCTCATGCAAGGGAAGTATCTATTGTGGCCATGACCGCAAATGCTTTTAAAGAGGATATAGAAGCCTGTCTCGCCGCAGGTATGAATGATCACATAGCGAAGCCTGTTAATATGGATAAGTTGCTGGATAAACTATCTTTGTACTTGAAAGACGGACTTCTCTAAATAGGACGACGGGAGCTTAGCAGAAAAGCTTAGCAAGAAGGATGTATATAGTGTCAGAAAACGGAAAGAGAAAACTACTGGTTGTTGATGACATGGAGCTCAACCGGATCATTTTGAAGGATCTGTTTGAGAACGATTTCGATGTACTAGAGGCCGAAGACGGTCTTGCGGCAATGAAACTTATCGAGCAATACGGTTCTGAGCTTTCAATCATTCTGCTCGACATTGTGATGCCCGGAATGGACGGTTTTGAGATATTGAAAAGGATGAACGACAGCGGAATCATAGAAGAGATTCCGGTCATCATGATAACCGGCGAAAACGATGAAGAAAAGGCTCTCAGAGGCTATGAACTCGGTATTTCCGATCTTGTCGATAAACCCTTTAGTCCGGATATAGTCTATCGCCGTGTAAATAACGTGGTCAGTCTCTACGCCCATCAACAGGATATGAAAAACAAGCTCCGGGAGCAGAAATCGGTGCTTGATAAGCAGGCTTGGAGGCTTCGTCAGTCAAATCAGTTTATTATTGATGCCCTCAGTACCATCGTTGAATTCCGCAACCTCGAATCGGGAGAGCATATTAAGCGTGTCCGTGCGGTAACCAAGATACTCCTCGAAAAAGCCAGTGCATACTACCCCCTCACCCCGGAAGATATCGAAGCTATAGCAAGCGCCTCAGCGGTACACGATATAGGAAAGATTTCTATTCCCGATTCAATCCTGCTCAAGGCAGGTCCCCTGACTCCGGAAGAATTCACTATTATGAAAACCCATACCGTTAAGGGTTGTGAAATCCTCCACTACCTGAATAATATGGAAGACCGGGAGTATTTTACCTACTGTTATGATATCTGCCGCCATCACCACGAACGTTGGGACGGACGGGGATATCCTGACGCACTCAAAGGCGATGATATTCCTATATGGGCTCAGGCAACGTCGGTTGCGGATGTCTATGATGCTCTGACCAGTAAACGGGTATACAAGGACGCTATCCCCCACGAAGAGGCAATTAAGATGATTCTGAGGGGAGACTGTGGAGTGTTTAACCCCAAACTGCTGGAATGTCTTGTTAATGTACAGGATACGCTCTGTGAGCAGATAAAATCGGCAAAGGAAACGGAAATGTTACTTGCCGCTGAAGGGCAGTCAGAGAAATAAGTCCTTGAGAATACGATTCTGAAGACTCGTATTCTCTCAAGAAAAAACCCGAGGAGCGCTTCCTCGGGTTTCTGTTATTAGGGGTTTTGGTCTAGCCTGGCTATGACCTCTTTAATAGAGAGAAAGGTTTTTTCCAGGGATGAGCGGTATTTTTCGAGGGTTTCAGCGGAGGGCTCACCCTGACGCAGTTCCTGTAATAGAGTAGTGCTGTCTTCATAGAGTCTAGTAAGTGAAAGGTTTCCGGTCATGCCTTTTATCGCATGAGCTGTTTCAGCAGCTTTGGAATATTCTTTTTCGTTGAGATATGTGTCGAGGTTTGTGAATTCTTCGCTCTGCAAAAGCATATCAAGCATTCTGCGGTAGAGCGCCGTTTTTCCGCGAACCCGTGCAAGCGCTGACTCGACATCTACATATTCACTGCTCATAATACTATTCACTCCTTATGCCTCAGAGTATATCATATATTCTCATAAAGGGAAACACTATTTTGGAGATAATTGAAAGGAAAATGAAAGAAACCATAGAACGGCTCGATAAGATTCTCGCAACGCAAGGATTCGGCTCCCGGCGGGATGTAAAGAAGCTGATACGCCGGGGAGCGGTCGCGGTAAACGGGCAGCAAGTCTCTATTCCGGAAACACAGCTCTGTCCCCAAAGGGATACCCTTACCGTTGACGGCAAAGAAATACACTTTAAGCAGTATCTCTACATCATGCTGAACAAGCCTCAGGGCGTGGTCAGCTCCACCCGAGACAATCTGGACAGTACGGTTATGGATATTCTGCCGCGGGAACTCTCCCGGCAGGGGCTTTTTCCCGTAGGCAGGCTCGATAAGGATACCGAAGGGCTGCTGCTCATCACCGATGACGGAGAACTCGCCCACAAACTG
>JAITWB010000112.1 GCA_031285525.1 Spirochaetaceae bacterium | reverse complement strand
AAACCTCATGCAGGATATAACCTCGGTAAAAGGGTTCTATCGCAACCGGATATCCCGGGTACTGCTGGTGTTTTTCCTTGCCTCCCTCGGCGGTGCAATTGGTAATTTTATCGCCGTTCCCGCTCTGGTAACCAGTCTGATATGAGCCGGAATTCAGCAGCAAGGCTTCGTTCTTCATATGTGTTACCGATAATAGTCTTTCTGCTGGTAACAGTATGTCTTTGTTCCGCTGCCGCCGCTCAGGAAGCCGAAAATAGCGGTGAAAACGCGGTTTCCATTTCCTACTCGGGTTCCGGCGGCTACCGCATGGTGGAGCGAACCGACCTCTCCCGGTATCTGAATGGTACGTATACCGGACTGACCCGTCGGGAAGTACGATCCTTTATCGATATGCTCCCCTCTCCTGCAAACGCTCCCCAACAATACGCCGGTACCTTTTACGTTCTGGAAGAGACGATCCGTAACAACAGTATAGCGGCTCAGGGCGTTTCAGGAATGATTCCTTCCGCTTTTTCGATTTCCCCCAACGGAACGATGCAGATATCCGAGGATAACGGATACCCCTCCTTCCGGGGCTTTCCCGCCTATCCTGTTGCCGGAGTTCACCCCGGAGCCGCCTGGCAGGCTGAAGCCATTCGGAGTGTTGATCCCCTCAACAAAGGGATTCCCACGAAGATGACCATTCTGGTTGCCTATGAATATGTGGGGGAGAATGTTTGGAACGATCGGCCTATCTACCATATCAAGGCAAAGTGGGCGACCCGTTACCGTGATCGGGACAGATACGGGGATCCTGACTTGTTGGATGCAGCCGGTTCCCACAGCGCTGATATTTACACCGACCAGGAAACCGGAGCAGCCCTGCTTGTCCGGGATGTGGTTGATGAAACTTTTACCTATATGGATAAAACCACTGTCCGTTACCGCGGCTCGATTCTGCTTTTTACCGAGTTCCCCCCGATGATCGACCGGGGACTTGTCGTATCCGCCTTTGGAAGGGCTGCCGGTGCGGCAGTTGCTAGTACAGCTGCAACCAGTGCGGCGCCTGCAGGAACCGGTACTGTCGGCTCTGCGTCTTCCGGTTCTTCGGGAAGCGGTTCAGCCAGCAGACTTATTGCCGAGGGAACGGGAAATAATAGCGGACTTTTGATCGAAGAGGTTCCCGAAGGTTTGCGGCTTTCTGTTCGGAATATCCGTTTTGAAGCGGACAGCGACAAAATACTCCCCGGAGAACGTTGGCGTCTGGATGCAATCGCAGAAGTACTCTCTTCCGCTCAAGGAGCAGTCTTTCTGGTGGAGGGTCACACCGCTGCTACCGGAAATCCCGCAGGAGAAAAAGACCTCTCGGTACAGCGCGCCAAGCGTATCGCTGACGAACTGAGCCTGCGGGGAATCCCGGCGGACAGCTTTCTCTATGCAGGCCACGGCGGCGAGCGTCCTATCGCTGCAAACGATACGGAAGAGGGCAGAGCTCAGAACCGCCGGGTGGAAATTACTATATTAGAGTAGTGCGTATTCAGCCCTTACATGGGTTTCAGGTTTTTGTCCAGCCGCTCAATAATCCACGATAGCCGTTTCTTCCTGCCGTCCTCTGTTTTAGCATCAAAATATGCCCGGGTATAGGTCTTTTGTACCGATGAAGACATAGCCTGGTAGTTTGTGTATGCCGGTTCATGTTCCTTCAATAGGTCGGCTAAAGTCCCCGTCTGCTCTTCTGTAATACCTTGAGCTTTTGGCGCATCCCACTGACCGTTTTCCTTTGCCTCCGCTATTTTGGCTCTGCCGAAATCGGTCATTATTCCCTGCTTCTCAAGGACTTCGGTTAATGCCTTGTTTTTGTCCGACCACTTGCTGTTTTTTCTGCGGAGGGAGAAGTATTTGATATACGCCGTGTCGTCGATGCGCTGCATCTGCCCGTCTATCCAGCCGAAGCAGAGGGCTTCTTCCAGGGCTTCGTCAGCCCGTATTGTCTGCGGCCCGCCGGGCTTCCCGAAGAGGAGCCAGACGCCGCCGCGAGAGGTACTGTTTGCTTGTAGCCAACTTCGGAATTCGGAGCGGGATGAAAATTGCAGGTATTCGGGCAAAATATAACCTCCTGTACAACGTATATAGATTCGCCTATATTTTCACCTGTTCCATATCACGTCCTCCGTATAAAATACGATGAATTTCAACGGTATTATTTGTAACTGCATAAAATACGAGGTAATTTTTTACTACCGCCCGTCGTACTTCATATTCCAGCGGAATTTTATCAAGATACAGTGGATACGAATAGGGATGTTGGCTCAGTTGTTCTACCAGCTTATCAAGAGCTAAAACGAAGGCCTCTGCTGCTTGTGGAGCATGCAGTTTTTCGGTTATGTAGGTAACAATATCGAGTAAATCCTGACTTGCGATAGGCAAAAGTATGACTTTATATGCGCTCATTTTATTCGTTTTCACCGCCTGCTGCTTTAATGATACCCATAGCTTTTGCTCTTGCATCTTGATAGGTCACACGAGGAGCATCGCTTTTGGCTTGATATTCAGCTTCTTTTAATTTTATATATGTATCTGTTTTGAATAAATCCTGCTCATAGGCTTCCATACTCATGACAACCAATGAACCTTTTCCATTTTTGGTCAAGAAAATAGGTTCATTGAGGGATTCAGCCAGATCCGTAATTTCTTTAAAGTGATTCCTTAAATCAGAAACTGCATGAATACTGGGTATAGCGGGCATTTGTATCTTCTCCTTTATTAGCATAATTATACCATAAATTATGCTAATTTTTCAAGGTGTCCGGTTTACGTTTGTTTTTGACGAAATATTTTTTGAGTTCCTTATAGATTATTTCTGCGCTGGGGATGCGTTGTGTCTCCGCTATTTTAACATAGCCATAAAAGGTAAGAGCCGCCTGATAGGCTTCGCTTCCGGCGATCATTTTGATATCGCTGAGCGTCTGTTCAAGCTTTTTGAGGGTGTCGATCAATGGCTGGAGTTTGAGGGTATTTTCAAGATTCGCAGTGAAAGCGTCCATATCAAGACACGGGGGAACCAAATTCGGCGGCTCCTGAGCAAACATATGGGCTTTTTTTACAAAATTGATTGTTTTTTCACCTGTTTTAGGCAATTTCCGTAGTTCCTCTGGGGTCAAGGTGGTCATGTAGGGGGTTAGTTGTTTTTTACTTTTATCCAGTGCGGTCTTCAGTTCGTTTAAAACATCCTTCAGAATAGCTTGTCTTTTCTCTGTCATCGATAACTCCTCCAAGTAGTATGTCTCTTATTTTTATGTATGAAAGACTGATATGTCAAGTACAAAATTTTCTTGAGAAACATGACAGATGATGACAAGTTTTGTATGGTATGATGATATCACCAACACCATACAAGCGAGGTATTTGTACATGCCGGAGAAAATTCGATACGAGCAAGAGAAAAGGCGGTTGACCGAGAAATCCCTTGAACCCACGGAAGAACATATCCGCTTATTTCTGGGTGAAACCGCCTGGGAGCGTCTCCTCCGATTCGAGGGAATGCTCCGGGAACGGTATGACCTCAATCGGGAACTGAAATTCCCCTTTGGAAACGATTACGGCTGGGGTTTTCGTTATTCCCATAAAAAGGCGCTGTTGTTGTATGTCTTTTTTGAGGAAGAGGGCTTTTGCTGTACCATTTCCATTAACGACAAAGGAGCGCAGAAGGTAGCAGCGATACTGAACGATTTACTGCCCGAGATACAAAGCATCTGGATAAACCGCTATCCTTGCGGTACCGATGGCGGCTGGCTTAACCGTTCTGTTGCCAGTGACGATGAACTTCCTGACCTTCTCCGATTGGTAGGGGTTAAGGTGAAAGCAAAATAATGTGTATAAATAACAATAAATGTGAAAACTGCCCGTCAGAAATATAGTATTATTTCGTCAGGAGGTAGGAACATGAAAAGCAACCTGCATTGTATTGCCCGGATAGTAGATTATATTGAGACCCACCTGGATGAAAAACTTGATCTGGAAGGTTTAGCCCGTGAAGCGCAGTATTCAAAACACCATTTGCACAAAATGTTTACCGGTATTGTGGGCTTTACGGTTCATTCTTATGTACAAAGACGGCGGCTGACCGAGGCGGCGCGATTACTGGTCTTTTCGGATAAGCCGATTATGGAAATCGCCTTGGGTGCAGGGTACGAAACGCAGCAATCCTTTACGGTTGCATTCAAAGCGCTGTAT
>JAITWB010000052.1 GCA_031285525.1 Spirochaetaceae bacterium | reverse complement strand
CTGGGCTTCTTCAGTAATAAGGAAATCCATGAACGCCTTCGCCCCTTCAAGGTTTTTCGCTCCCTTGAGTATTCCTGCGCCCTCTATCGTAACCGGGTGTCCTTCGGGAAACACCAGCGCCTTAAATCGGTCGGTATTGTCATATTCCACATGAACCGCAGGGCTGGTTATATAACTGATCACCAGAGGCGCTTCGCCTGAGGTAAAGAGTCCGTACCCCGTATCCCAGCCCGGTGACATGGTAAGGATCGACGGTTTAAGCCGCTGCCAATAATCCCCATTTCCGTCCCCGAAAATCGCCTTTGTCCAGGTCACAAACCCGAGTCCGGGAATGCTGGTTCTGGGATCCATGAGGATGAACTTTTTCTCATATACAGGCTTTGTCAGATCCTCAAGGCTCTCAGGCGCCGGAATCCCCGACAGGCTGTCCCAGATGATCGCGAAATAGCTCCAGTCAAAGGGGGTTAAGTGCCAACCTTCATCGAGACTGAGATCCTGAGCAATGATCGAACCGGCGTTCGCCGGTTCATAGGCTTCCATGATTCCCGCCTCAACGGCTCTTTTCGCCATGGTATTATCGATACCGAAAATCACGTCCGCTCTGGTATCACTCAGTTCCGAGACTGCCCGTGAGATGAGCTGTCCCCCGTCTCCGGTGGAGATCATGGTAACCTTATAGCCGGTCTTCTCTTGAAAAAGCCGGGTAAGCTCGGGACCCGCTCCCCACTCAGAGACAAAGGAATCATAGGTGTAGATGACGACTTCCTCCTGCCGCTCTGCGGAAGAGTCTTTTTTACCCCCCGCTGCAAGAGAAAACACAATAATAGTAAGGAAAATGAATACGGAAAAATTTCGCTTCATAACTCCCTCCGCCGGTATTATCCGGATCAGGTTCAGTCTGCGCTAGGGCAGACTTTTACGGGTATAATCTCAGGCTTCCTATCATCGGTACCCCCTTATAGGGTATCGTGACGGACATACCACCCCGGTATGAAAGAAAAGATATACTGTTTTCTTTTTTTGTGCAAGTGCCTTTAGTCGTAAAATAGTGCGATTCCATATATCGTCTCAACTCCGTTCTGTGCAAGAACCGAAGCGCAGGCTTCAAGGGTTGCTCCGGTGGTAATCACATCGTCTAAAAGCAAAACAGTACTCGGTACAGAAGCGTTCTCCTTGGAAAAGTTGACCTTTTGGGGCGGGCAAAAATGGAAGGCTGTTTTCAGATTACTGAGCCGCTTCTCACGGTTGAGTTCTTTCTGCTGCAACGCCTCGGTACGGGTGAGTAGATGCAGTACAGGATAGCTGAACTGTTTTTTCAGTATATCCGCAAGTTCCGCCACCTGATCCCATCCCTCCTCCCGGATCTTTCCCGGACGGGGCGGAACCGGAACGATGGGAATACCTGGAAATACCTGAACTGCCGCCTCTGTGAGAACTTTAGCCAAAAGCGGCGATAAGCTTCGTTTCTCACCGCCCTTCCATGCGGAAAGCACCTCCCTCCCCCAGCCCTGATAAGAGAAGAGGGGATAGGCCTGTTTCAGACGTACATAGGGACTCTGCACCCGGCATTCCATACAAAGATTTTTTTCTGAAATAAGCTGTACCCCGCATATCCCGCATCGCAAATCTCTCGGTGCAGGATGCAGTAGTTTCGCTTCGCATCTTCTGCACAGAGGAAGCCCCTCTTGCCAATTCCCGGGATCGCCGCAGACAACGCAGGTTTCCGGGAAAACAGTTGCGGAGATGAGCTTCCGCAGAATTGATATCATAGAGTTCTCCTTTACTTTCGTATAAGCATGAGTTACCAGTAAACTCTATTATATATATCAGGGCTTTTGGGCTGGTTTTCGGTATATTTTGAGAAAAATTGTTGTTTTTTTATTAAAATATATTGATACTTACTCACCGCTTTTTCAGATACCGTTCTTCCTCGCTGAATATGCAGCCGCAGTACTTTTGCATATACAATCCCGCTTCACGAGCCGCCTGTTGTCCTTCACGGAAGCGGGGGCGGAAGTCACGATAAAGAAAGCGGACACCGTAACGCTCTGCTGTCTCTTCTCCGGTTTTTCTGATGAATTCGTGGTTCTGATAAGGGCTGACGAGGAGGGTTGTGGTAAAACTATCGAAGCCTTTTTCCGCTGCAAAGGATGCGGCGGCTTCAAGGCGGCAGCGGTAGCAGTAACCGCAGCGGTTGGCTCCAACGGGATGGCCTTCGACGATGACTGTATTTGCGAGGAAAGTCTTAAGTCCGTATTCGTCTTGCAGGATCAGTTCCGCAGAAACCGTCTTTGCGTATTCTATGAGGGCATCCCGTCTGCTCCGGTATTCGGTGAAGGGATGGATGTTGGGATTGTACCAGAATAGGACTGGTTCGATTTCTTCCTCACGCAGGGTTTCTATACATTTCACCGAACAGGGAGCGCAGCAGGTATGGAGCAGGGTTTTCATTGGGAGTCTCCTTAATCAAAATAAGTGAAAAATCGTTTTAATTTCTCTGGTAAATGCAAGGTTTTCTTTGCTCCTGTTTGTATTTCTCTTATATCCTTTTCGGAAAAAGCTTCTTTTGAAATATATTTTCCTTTTTTTAATCCATTAAAGATATCCGCATAGGACTTAACTTTTGCGGTTCTATAACTAACATAAGACTCGGTAATAATAAATGGATGACATCCAACTGGTAAAATACAGCTTTTATCTGCTCCCGGAACTATTGTTCCATTCATTTTATAAGTACAAATCGGAACTACCAGGAAATTGTTTTCATCGTCTGGATTTGATATAACGACATGGAGATGCCGTTTCCTGTTTCGTCCCGTTTCATCATTGGGTTCATTGAGATAGGACGTTCCTTTCATTCTGCTGTTTCCAAAGAATCGAGTCTTTCTTCCTCATTAAAAGATTCAATTTCTTCAATAATCCATTCGATTTCTTCTGGTGTTCTTCCGAATCTCTTTTCAAGAATTTCTGCTAAAGATATAGGGATAGAACTATTAGTGTCTTTCCATTCAGGACAATTTTCGGGATTATGAACATACTGTATCATATCATTAAAGTCACAATTGCTGAATTGGTCGAACAGTTTGTCCAATGTATTCATTTCAAACCGGGAAAGTTCTCCATGAGGGATTCTGTCAGAAAGGGCAATTAAATCGTATCCGTTTTTGGTAAACCTGCTATCCCAAATTATCTGATCCCGTTCGTTTGTTTGTTCCCTTTTGATAAGATTATATACAGTACTCAAAACCGGACCATTTTTCATGCTGACATAGGTGTCACCTGTTATGGTATCCCCAGCTTCATTAAGAGACTCTCTGTCTGCAAGATAGAGCAGCTTAATCATTTTGGTATAATTGAGACTACCGCCGTTTTTTTGTAACAGATAGTTACAAGTTTGTATTACCTTTTCAATGTTAAACATAGCCCCCCCTCCCTCCATATCTCTAAAGATACTTTGACAATCGTATATTGTCAACCTTTTTTTTAACATTGTGGTATAATAATTTGTATCAACAGGATGTTTTTTGCGAGGTATTGAGCCAATGTTGAAGAGTCAATCAGTGCGGAATAGTGCGCCGGAAATGGATCCGCTCCGTTTGGGGATGGGCTGGACGGTGGAGGATTTGGAGAAGCCTCAGATTATTATAGAAAGCACCTTCGGCGACAGTCATCCGGGGAGCGCTCATTTGCTGGATCTGGTGCAGGAAGCGGAACGGGGTGTCAACGAAAACGGCGCAAAGGCGGCGAAGTATTTTGCTACCGATATTTGCGACGGCATGGCTCAGGGACATTCGGGAATCAATTATTCCCTTGCAAGCAGGGATGCTATTTGCGCTATGGCGGAAATCCACGCAAATGC
>JAITWB010000048.1 GCA_031285525.1 Spirochaetaceae bacterium | reverse complement strand
GTTTTGGCGAAATACTTTATGTCACACCGGCTTGGTAGTATTTTTTCTGTAAGAAAAAGATTGTACAGAAGACAAAAATGGTATACCCTGAAAGACAGAAAACAGGGAGGCCTCTGATGGACGTTTATGAAAATCTGAAAAAACTCGGGATAACCCTTCCGGAACCCCCGCCGCTTGGGGGCTTGTACGTTCCGGTTAAGCAGACGGGAAAGCTGCTTTACTGCTCGGGGCAGGGACCAACGGTACAGGGCGTACCGATTATGACAGGAAAGCTCGGCGCAGAACTTTCCATTGAGCAGGGGCAGGAAGCCGCCCGCGCCTGTGTGCTGAATGTGCTTAGTATCCTCCATGCCTTCACCGGAGACTTAAACAGAATATCCGGCGTAATCAAAACGCTTGTTTTCGTTGCCAGTGCGCCGGGATTCAATCGGCAGCCCGAGGTTGCCAACGGCGCTTCCCAGCTCTTTATCGACGTTTTTGGGGAAGGGGGCAGGCATTGCCGTTCTGCGGTGGGACATAACGAGCTGCCCGGAAATATTCCGGTAGAGATAGAAGGCATCTTCGAGGTAAAAGAATGAGTGTGTATCAGCAGCGGCGGGCAACCCTCGCAGAGTGGATGGCTCAGAATGGTATTGTGATGGCGCTTTTTTCGGATTTTGAGGATCACCGTGACCCTTCAGTCCGCTATTTTTCGGGACACCCATCGGATGCGCTGTTGGCGGTCTTCATCAGTGGAGCCGCCGCATTATGTCCCTGGGATGAAAACCTGGCGAAGATCATGGCTGATGTAGATGCAATCATTCCCTTTACCTCGTTCGATCGCCATCCCATGACCGCTGCCAAGGGACTTGCCCGTCATTTCGGGGTACCTTCGGGATGCCGTATCGAAATACCTGCAAGTACCTCTTATCCGAACTTTCTGCGCTACGTAGATAGCCTTTCCGATTTTGACGTGCTCTGCCGGGATCACGGCATTGCGGATGTGGTAAATGGAATGCGGGCGATCAAGGATGAATACGAACTCTCCTGTCTCCGCAAAGCAGCTGCTGTGACGGATATGCTTATCGATACCATTGAAAAACGGATAACCGCAGGTTCCATCAAGACTGAACTGGATGCGGCGCTTCTTATCGAAAAGGAATCCCGTGCCGCAGGCTGTGAGGGGACGGGATTTGAAACCCTTGCCGCAGGGCCTGACCGGAGTTTTGCCATCCATTGCTTTCCCGCCTATACCGCCGGGGTCTTCGGGACTGCAGGACTATCCATACTCGATTTCGGTGTGAAGTGGAAAGGTTATACCAGCGATGTTACCCTGACGATAACCAGGGGGCAACTCTCTGATGAACAGGAAAAGCAATTGGCTCTGGTTGAATTGGCCTATAAAGCGGCTGCGGAGCTATACAAGCCGGGAGAGTCGATAGCCGGGGCGGCAAAAAAAGCGGACACCATATTTTCAAAGGCAAAACGTTCTATGCCCCATGCCCTCGGTCACGGCATCGGTCTGGAAGCCCATGAAACCCCCTCCGTGCGGAGCAGGGGAGACAAGACGGCTGTTTTTGCCCCCGGGATGGTCGTGACTCTTGAGCCGGGACTCTACAGCCCTGTTATAGGCGGATGCCGGCTGGAAAACGACATCCTCATCACCGAAACAGGCAACGAAACACTCACCTCCAGCCGTATTATCAGACTTTGAAAAATGAGAAATGAGAAGGTAAAAATGAGAAAAGGAGGAGGACTTCTTCCTTTTCTACCTTCTCATTTCTCTTTTCTCTCTAGTCTTCCTATTGTGTGTTCGATTTGCGCTTCCAGGGTTTCTGCCAGTGATTCGTCGGGCAGTTCTCTGGTGAGGGAACGCATATAGGCAAGGGTTTCTTCGATCTTTCCCATTGCTAAGTCCTTTTGCTGTTCTGTCAGTGCGGGCATCTCCGAGGGTGCGTCAGAAGGCGGGAGGTGCAGTTGTTCCCTGACGGCGGCGGCTTTTTGGAGCAAACCTCTCTTTCCTGCGAGTTTGTCGATGATGTACTCCATCTCAACCCGTTGATCGCTGTGGAGATATTTCTGCCGTGCGGAACCGGTGAGGTTCTTGCCGAGCATTTTCAGGGATACGAAGAGTTTGAGCAGTTCCGTACGCTCTGAGATGGGGGCGGCTTCTACAGAAGGCTTGTCTGAGAGGGGAGCAGCTTCTGCGGAAGGCTCATCGGTGAAAGGCTTTGTTGTGAAAGCTGTTTTATCGGAAGACGCTTCCATAGCAGTATCTACAATAGTGGTATCTTCAATGGGGGGGGCTTCAGGTATTTCTTCCGAAGAGGCGTTTTCCTGTGTCTTCAGGGGAACAATGCTGTCTTCATCCTTGTCGTTCTCGATAACCATTTCCGGGAGGGTTGCTGTTTCGGCAGGGAGCTGTTCTTCCGGGGCTTCTTGGGAAATCTCTTTATCAGTGAGGGCTTGTTCCTCGGGAGCGTTGTTCTCGTCAATCTCTTCATCAGGAAGGGATTCTTCTTCAGTCTCTTTAGACGGTTCTTCTGTAGGTGTCTCTGCTTGTTCGGGGGCGGGTCTTCCGTAGCCGTGTGCGAGGAAGGGATCTGTGTCGATAGCGTCTTCTTCTGGTTGTTCGGTTTCTTTGGGAAGTTCTGCCTGCTGGGGGATGGTGTCCGAGGGGAGTTCCTCGGGAGGGAGGGAGTCTTCGTCCGCCAGGGGTTGTTTCTTGCTTGACGGGGCGGAGGTGAGCTGTTCCTGCCGTTTTTCCCGTTCCTCTTCCTGTACCTTTTTCTTGAGAGCCCGGAGGTTCTTTTCCAGGATTAGGGTGTTGTCGCTGTCATAGTTTTGGAGCGCCTGTTCATAGAGTTCCAGCGATTTATTGATGAAGTCCAGACTGTCGGAAGCCGATTGTCCGTCGTCCGGGTTTCTGTGCGAAGAGGGGGCGACCGGAGAGGCGTCGGATTTGGCGGTCGGGGTTCCTGCGCTGCGGGAGTTGATGAGGTCGTTGAGCAGTGTTACCGCTTCTTCGTTCTGTTCGTTTGCTTTATGGAGACGGTATACGGCTTCGATAATGTCGGTGTCGGTTTTTTGCAGCTCCAGGATTTTCCGGTAGCAGAAGAGGGCCTGGTCGGTGTTGTTTTGCGCTTCGTAGACCCCTGCGAGGGTGCGCCAGCCGTCTGCGTCTGAGGGCTTTTTCTCAAGGTATTTCAGGAGCTGTTCTTCGGCGCCCTGGTAATTTTTTTCCTCTATCATTTGTTCCGCTATGTCGATGCGGAATTCCACACTGGAGGGGTCGATTTCGAGGATTTTGGAGAAACAGTCTTGCGCTTTTTGTTCTTCTCCGGTGCGGGAGAAGTATGCGCCCTTGAGTCTGAGGGCGGTGAGGTTTTCCGGTTCCGTTTCGAGGATTGCGGAGAGCCGTTTTTCTGCGTTTTCCAGTTCGCCGATCTTTATGAGCAGCCGGGCGTGCATGAGCCGGATTTCGTTGTCCTCGGGGGAGACTGATTCGAGCCGGGCTATGCTCCGTTCGGCCTGTTCGTAGTTGCCTTGGAGTTCGTAGACGTTTTCGAGTCCCAGTACCGCTTTGGTATAGCGTTCGTCCGCTTCGATGGCTCTGTTGAAGAGCGCTATGGCTTCTTCAAGTTCGTATTTCTTTGTCCGCAGTGTTCCGAGGGAGGTAAGTATCGAGGGGTGCGTCGGCGCGATGGTGAGGGCGCGGGTAAGGACATCTTCGGCTTCGTCGATTTTGTTGTCCCGTAGGAGGACTCCCGCTTCGGCGTCCATGGGGTCGATCCATGCGGGGTTGCTCCGGTGGGAGGCGGCGTAGGAGTTCAGTGCGTCGTCGAATTTGCCCAGCGTTTCGTAGCTCTGTCCCATGTTGTAATGGAGGATTGGGTGGTTTGGGTCTACCTGGAGTCCCCGCCAGTATGCCTGGAGCGCTTTTTGGTGTTGTCCCTTGAGCGCCTGGATGGAGCCGAGGTGGTTGTAGGCGAGAACGTCGTTGGGGTTTTCGTCGATGACGGCGATGAAGCATTCTTCGGCTTCGTCGAGGCGGCCCATTTGTTTGTAGGTGTTGCCGAGGTTGTAGAGAACCGTAGCTGTGTCTCTTCCTTCGGCGTGTACCTGGTTGAGGGCTGCCAGGGATTCTTCGTATCTGCCGAGTCTGCGGTAGATGATGCCTAAGTTATTCAGGGCGTCGGCGCTTTCGGGGTCGAGTTCTGTCAGTTTTTGGTATGCTCCGAGGGCGGCTTCCTGTTTGTCCGCACGGAGGTAGACCGAGCCGAGTTGGGAGAGGGCTTCGGTGTTTTCCGGTTCCTGTTTGAGGATGTTTTTCAGAATCTTTTCAGCCTGTTCATAGTCCCGTGATATGGCTGCGGCTTTTGCCCGCTCCAGTGCATAGTGATTTGTCATGGTGTTTCCTCTTTACTGCTGCTATTTCTGTCCGGTCGGGCAAAAACCTCTTTTGAAAGTTCTCCAGGTGTTATGGTTGGCGATAGCATCGCCTGTGATGCTGTATAGGCGGCAACGGCAAAGTAGTATATTTTGCCGTTGGTGAGTCCTTCGATTCTGAGGGAGAGTTTGTTTCCTGCTGAGAGCGGGGAGTCTCCCTGTACCGCTCCTGCTCCCAGATACTCACCGGGGCGTTCGCCGTAATATACCAGATATCCCGTTGTGTCGTAGTTTACCGATGGGATCCAGCTGATGTCCGCATAGCCGTTTCCTGCTTTGGCGAATACGTGCGCCGGAGGCCAGGGGGGAGTGCTTTCGGTGACCGAGAGGGAGACCGAGTGGAGGGTCGGGGTTTTGCTGCCCCTTCCGTCGGGGTAGAGTTCTGCGGCTATCTGGAAGTATTTTCCCGTGACCCCTGATACGGTTGTTCCCGGTGTTATCTGTATCCAGGGGGGAGTTGTTTCGTTCCAGAGGTAAAAGTTATCCCCTGCACGGGCGTAGAAGACCGTTGCCGTTTCTTGGGGGAGGGTCATTTCTGCATCGAGACTGACCAGGGAGGCCTGGCTGGTTTTTGCGGGGATGGGCTGTGTTTCAAACCGTCCTGCGGAGAGGGAGTAGGTGTCGGGGCGTTTCTGTTCCGCCTGGTAGCTTCGGCGTATTCGGACATCGTCGATGAGTCCGGTGAAGTGGGGACAGAGCTCGATGTCCGCAGGGACTCCCAGTATAGGGGTGAAGACGTCGCCGTACTCTCTGCCGGTGGAGGTGGCGTATTTGACAGCTTCGGTTTTTCCGTTTATCTTGTATTCAAGCAGACCTGATTCTTCTTCAAATGAGAGTTGGTGGTGGGTCCATTGTCCGGGGATGACTGTGCTATAGCTTGAAAGGCTTATATCTACGGGAGCTCCGTCCCTGCGGGTAAACAGGTTGGTGAAGTTCCATTCGGTTCGGTTGTTGAGGATCGAGGCGGTTATCGTTTGGTAGATGGGGTAGTTGTCCCTGTTTCGGGATGAACGCCAGGAGAATAGTTGTTCTCCGTTTTCGGCTATCGAGGGACAGAGCCAGAATTCGATGGTAAAGGAGCCGGGGTTTCCTTCGGTGCCGAAGATGCTGCCGGGTTTTCCTGAGAGTCTCAAGCCCTCTCTGAGTCCGGTGCTGAGACCTGCTTGTTTTCCCATGGCGGCTTTTCCGCTGGTGAGGAGCGCCGAGGAGACGACGGTGTAGTTTGAGGCGTTGTCAAGCAACGCAGCGTTGTCAGAAAGCTCTGTCCCCTCAAAGGAGAGGAGTAGATCCGAGTCCTGAGTGAGCTGCGCTGAGTCGGTGTTCAGTGTGACTGCGTCATGGCCGAATCTGCCTTCGGTAAAGGCGATGCCTTTGCTTTGGGAGAATGCCGGCCAGCCGGTTTTTCCGCCGAGGATGATAGTATTGTTCTGCCCCCAACAGGACAGGGCTGAAAGAAGGAGTAGGCAAAGGACCGGATAAAAAGGGTTCTCTTTTCCAAACATATGAAAGATTCTACGGATACACATACACACTTGCATTCCACCGCCCTCAGGGCTCCGAAATCCAGCGGCGTTTACCTCTGGAAAGATGAAAAAGGTGAAATTATCTATGTCGGTAAGGCGAAGAATCTGAAGAATCGTCTTTCATCCTATTTTTCGGGACAGAAGGATGTAAAGACCAGGATTCTGGTCAGCCGCGCCGCTTCCATAGAATATATCACCACCGATAACGAATATGAGGCTTTGCTGCTGGAGAATAATCTCATTAAACAGCATTCACCCCGGTACAATATAAATCTCAAGGACGGAAAGTCCTATCCGGTGATTAGGCTTACCAACGAGCCTTTTCCTCGGCTGCTTCGTACCCGAAGGGTTATTCAGGATGGTTCCCGTTATTTCGGTCCCTTTCCCAATGTTGCAGCTTTGGATACCTTTCTGACAGATGTCTACCGCAGGTATCCTATCCGCCATTGTAAGGTTTTTCGCAAACGGAAGCAAACCAGTAAACAGCAGGCAGGAACTCCATGTATCTATTATCACATGGGACGCTGCGGGGCGCCCTGCTGTGGTAAGATTACGGAAGAGACCTATACAGAATATATCGATGAAATTTCCCGTCTACTTGAGGGGGATATTCAGGAAACTCTGAAAAAACTCCGAAAGGAGATGGATGAGGCTTCCGCCGCTTTGCAGTTTGAGAAGGCAGCCCATTTGCGGGATAGTATTCATGCGCTTCAGGCGTTGATGGAGCAGAATGCGGTGGAGGATTTCGATCCTGAGGGTCGGGATTATATCGCCTATGCGTCCGAGGGGCCGCTGGTGAGTTTTGCGGTGCTTCGTATGCGGGATGGACGGTTGACCGGGCGAGATATATATCGTACCCGGAGTCTGAATAACGAGGAGGAGCTGCTGCCGGAGTTTCTTATGGCCTATTACGGCGAGAACGGCGGGCACTCGGTTCCCCCTCGGATTTATGTTCCCACTGAAAAAGGTCTGTCCCTCACGATGCGGTGGTTCAACCGATCTTTGGGTATCTATCCCTCCCTGAGTACTCCCCGAAATAAGCGGCACGAAGCGTCTATGGCGATGGCTCATATGAATGCGAAAGAGGATATCGTCCGCCGGGTGCGGGAACGGGGTGATATGCCCGCTCTGGAGGAACTTCGTTCCATTCTGAACCTGCCTTCGCTGCCTGTGCGGATAGAGGGGTTCGATATTTCCCACCTGGATGGTAAGTTTCCCGTTGCCAGTCTTATTTCGTTTTATAACGGAAACCCGGATCGGAAGAATTACCGCTATTTTAGGCTGAAAACTACTGACGGTATTATCGATGACTTCGCATCCATGCGGGAGGCAACGTCCCGGCGCTATACTCGGCTCCTTAACGAGCAGGCTGATTTGCCGGATTTGATTCTTATAGACGGCGGTATCGGGCAGGTGAATGCGGTTCAGGGGGTGCTGGAAGCTCTGTCCCTGGATATTCCCATCGTAGGTTTGGCTGAACGGAACGAGGTGCTCTATCTGCCGGGGAATAGTACCCCTTTGACGCTTCCCCGGCGTTCCGATGCTCTGCGGCTGCTCCAGCGTATTCGGGATGAGACCCACCGTTTTGCCACTTCCCGGAACCAGAAGCTCCGTTCAAAGGAGAATACGACCTCGGTTTTCGAGGGTATTAAGGGGATCGGGAAGGCTCGGGCGGTGAAGTTGCTGGATGCCTATGGGACTCTTGAGAAGCTTCTTGCCTCTGAGGGAGGGGACAGAGCTGCTCAGAAGCTGGCTGTGGCTGCTCTTCTCGGGTGCGGAGCGGAGCAGGCAGGGGCTATACTGGCAGGCGCTTCGGAGCTCTGTCCCTCAGAAGATCTCCAGGGGACAGAGCTTTGTACCTCGGTGGAGCGGCGTTCAGGGACTCAAAGGAAGAAACTTCGCCGTGGAAGCTCTGCACATTCCAATACGGATGAGGTGAGGCTTGCGGATCTGGTGCGGATGGCTTCTTCTGCAGGGTATGCTTCTGATGAGGAAGGTAGTTCTGAGGAGCTTTCCGTTGCGGAGCCGGAACCGGGGTATGGGGCGGAGCGGAATACCAGCGGCGGGGCTGTGCCGGAGAAGGGATAGTTTTTAAAGCTCTGTCCCTCTTTCAGTTCCCTGATGAGTTGCGCCGTGCCTGTGGTAAAGCCCTTGAGATAGCCTGCCTGCACCCTATCGCTTAACTCCGTAACTGCTCCTGAATAAGGAAAAACTTATGGCAAAATTCCCATTCCTCCGCATGGGTTACCAGCTGCGCCTTTACTGCATTTTCGTCGATGTAGTTGCTTACACGGAGACTGTCTGCAATATCCTGCACAACTCTGCTGAAGAAACGCTGCCCCCAGACATGACCGGTACTTCCGACCAGTTTGTTGGTTCTCATCGCAAAGACAGAGTTTATCCATTGCATTATTCTCGAAAGGTTCTCTCCTGGCAATGGCTTAATCAATAAGTGATAGTGATTCGGCATTACGGTGTAGTTTTTCAGGATAAAGCGATACTTTGTTTGGGCCTCCTTGAGTACCTTTAGGAAAAGGGTTTTGGCTTGTTTTGACAACAGGAAACCATCGTTTCTGTTGATCCGGGTGATGACGTGATAGTACGCCCCTTCTTTTAAGACTCTGCACTTTCTCATGCAATATATATTGGGGAAGAGTGGTGATTTTCAGTACTTTTTTGAAAAAATTTTAAAAAAAATTGCAGTGTGATTCTGTCGTTTTTGGCTCTGTCCCCATTCGAAGGAAAGAGGGACAGAGGTTTTAAAACTGGATGGAAAGCGATTGGGGGACAGAGCCAATTACTAATGGAAAACAACTGAGGGACAGAGCGAAATGCGCTAATAAAGACGATAAAGGGCTTGACAATACCTTCAAAGTGTTCGGATAATCATGAGAAGGTTGCTCATGTTTTTGACAAGAAAAAGCAACGAAATGCCGATTGGGGCTATTTATAATTAATGGAGAATAGGGTATGCTGAAGGCAGTTAAGTCCTATTTTAGGAGGAGTGCGTAATGCAGTATGGTCATTTTGACAATGAAAAACGGGAATATGTAATCGACAGGGTTGATCTTCCCACGAGCTGGACCAATTATCTTGGTACCGAGGATTTGATCGGCGTTATAAACCATACCGCTGGTGGCTACCTGTTTTACAAGTCTGCGGAATATCACCGCATCACTCGGTTTCGGGGAAACAGTATCCCCATGGATCGTCCCGGACACTATATCTACATCCGTGATGATGAAACCGGAGACTACTGGAGCGTCAGCTGGCAGCCTGTCGGAAAGCCCCTGGATCAGGCAAAATACACCTGTCGTCATGGACTCTCCTATTCAGTCTATACCTGTGAATATAACGGAATCTATGCCGAGCAGACACTGTTCATCCCTCGGGGAGAGGCAGTAGAACTGTGGGATCTGAAGATCGAAGATCGCTCAGGACGCAATCGGAAGCTGAGCGTTTTCTCCTATGCAGAACTGAGCTTTCACCACATAAACATCGATAACAGAAACTTTCAGATGAGCCTCTACTGTGCCGGAGCCGACTACGCCGACGGCATCATCGAGCAGGATCTGCACTATGAGCAGAACGGCTGGCAGTATTTTGCCGCTGATTTTACCCCCGACAGTTTTGATGCCGACCGGGATGCATTTCTCGGTCTGTACCGCACCGAAAACAATCCTATCGGAGTAGAGAAGGGCGAGCTTTCGGGCTTCTTCCAGAACGGCGGGAACCAGTGTGCCTCCCTGCACAAGCGGGTAGCGCTGGACAAAAATGGAACCTTCCGCGCCTGTTTCATGCTCGGTGAAGGTCGGCGTGCAGAGGGTGTTCGGGTCCGGCAGAAGTTTGCAACCCCTGAGTCAAGGGACAGAGCTATGCAGGAACTTGCCGCTTACTGGGACGAGAAGTGTACGGCTCTCCAGATTTCGACCCCCAACAGTGACATGAACACCATGATCAACATCTGGACCTTCTACCAGAGCGAAGTGAACGTCAAGTTCTCCCGGTTCGCAAGCTTCATCGAAGTCGGCGGACGGACAGGTCTCGGATATCGGGATACTGCACAGGATTCGATGTGCGTACCCCACGCAGATCCGGAGAAATGCGAAGAGCGGATTCTTCATCTCCTCAACGGACTGACCAAGGCAGGATACGGTCTTCACCTCTTTGAACCCGAGTGGTTCGAGAAGGGCAAGACAGAGGCGTTCAAGAGCCCCACAGTGGTTCCCACACCTGCCGGGACCTCCTTTGTCCACGGCATCGAGGATGCGTGCAGCGACGACGCCCTCTGGCTGATTCCTTCCATCGTAGAATACATCTGCGAAACCGGAGACAATGCCTTTATCGACCGCAAGGTTCCCTATGCGGACGGCGGTGAAGACACAGTATACGACCACATGAAAGCTATTCTGGAGTTCTCCGGACGGATGGTCGGACAGCACGGTATCTGCCAGGGTCTGAAGGCTGACTGGAACGACTGTCTCAACCTGGGCGGCGGTGAAAGCGCTCTGGTAAGCTACCTCCACATCTGGGCGCTGGACAATTTTGTTAAATTGGCAAAGCAGTTCGGACGGGACAAGGATGCTGAGCACTTCAGCGCAATGCAGAAGAAAGTGACCGAAGTCTGTGAGAAACAGCTCTGGGACGGCAAGTGGTTCCTCCGCGGGTTTACCAAGAAGGGACGCCCCATCGGAACCGATGCAGACAAGGAAGGCAAAATTCACCTTGAAAGCAATACCTGGGCAGTTATCTGCGGTGCTGCAGGACAGGAGAAGGGCGAGATAGCGATGGATTCTATCCGGGAATACCTCGGAACACCTTACGGTATTATGTTGAATGCACCTGCATACACTGTGCCGGATGAAGATGTCGGTTTCGTTACCCGGGTATACCCAGGACTCAAAGAAAACGCCGCCATATTCAGCCATCCCAATCCCTGGGCATGGGTAGCCGAATGTATTCTTGGCCGTGGGGACAGAGCTATGGAACTCTATGACAGTCTCTGCCCTGCCAAGCAGAACGACATGATCGAGATCCGCAAGGCTGAACCCTACAGCTACTGTCAGTTCATCTCCGGACGGGATCATACCGCTTTCGGCGAAGCTCACCATCCCTTTATGACCGGGTCCGGCGGCTGGAGCTACTTTGCGGTTACCCACTATATGCTGGGTATTCGGCCTGACTTCAACTCCCTTGAGGTTAATCCCTGTATCCCGAAGGATTGGGACGGATTCAAGGCTGTCAGGCGTTTCCGTGGTGCAAACTACAATATCACCGTGGAAAACCCCAAGCACGTGTCCAAGGGCGTTGCAGAGATTTTTGTAGACGGCAAGAAAGCCGATACTATTCCTGTTCTTCCCAAGGGACAGAGCTGTGAAGTAAAGGTTGTGATGGGCTAAAGTTCGCAGAACTACGTTTGCAGTTTCTTTAGTGACAAGAATGTGATATGATGACAATGGTACGGGGAGCGCTTTTGTTGAGCGGTTTCCGTACCATTGTCTTTTTTTGTTGAGGGGCTTCATGGCAAAGACTGGTCAGAACAAGGGGGACAGAGCTTCTTTTTCCCTCCGTTGGGCATTGGTGACCCTTATTCTCATAGGCTGGATTCTTCCGGTGTTCGTCATCCTCATCGTAAGCGGTTTTCTTTCAACCCGGAGCACGAAAGAGCGTGTGTCCGATATTGTGACCGCCACAATTGAAAATGCCGCTTCCAATGTGCAGCGGGATCTGGATATCGCCATCTATTCAGCCTTGAATATTAGCTATGTCCCCACGATTCGACTTGCCTATATGCAGTACGAGAACGATGGAAATCTGCCGGAGCTCACTAATATTTGCCGTGAATTCCTCTCCCAACAATATTCCCGGAGTCAGGTGATATCAGCGGCTTATTTGCTCTTTCCTGAGGTTCCCGACGGGGAGATGCTTCGTTGTTTTACGTATAACCCTACAAGCTTGGTGGCGCCGGAGGCTCTGGAATTCTATACCAACGGTTCCAGTGAGCAGGCGTCTGCGATGATGGATACTCTGGATACCAATGTCGGGTTTTTCAGAACCGATGAGCGGTTTTACTTAATTCGCAATCTTTCGCTGCGGGATAACCGGTTTAATCCGTATGCGCTGCTGATTACCGAAATAAATCTGGAGAGTGTGGTTCAGCGTCTCGGAGGAATTCCCTGGCTGACCGATATCTCCCTCTATGTTAATGATATTCCCTTGGCTATTTTGGGGACAGAGCTCAAAAATCTGGGCGGTTTTAACGGAACCCGGGATATTCATCTCAGTTCCTTTGATGATGACCGCCTGATGGTATCAGCCTTTATTCCTTTGGAGCGTTATGATTTTAGTTATTCCATGGAAGCGGATCTTCGGGAGATGATTCGGGAAATGGGGAATCCCCTGTTGATTATCCTGCTGATTACCCTGATAAGTCTGCCCCTCTTGGCTCTTGTTTTGCTCTTCTTTATCCGTTATATCAGCAGTCCCATAAGCCGACTCAGTAGGCTTGCAGGGCAGATCGAAGGGGGTGAGCTGGGGGCTCAGACTGAGATCCGCCGTTTGGGGAGCGCAGAATTCGTGTATCTCGGTTCTCAGATGAACGCCATGAGCGCGCGATTGCAGTATCAGTTTGAATGTCTGTACCGGGAGGAACTCGCCTTGCGGGATGCCCGGATTATGGCTCTTCAGAGCCAGATAAATCCTCACTTCCTCGGGAATACCCTGGAGATCATCAACTGGGAAGCCCGTCTGAGCGGGTGCGATAAGGTGAGCCAGATGATGGAATCCCTTTCGACCATTCTCAGGGCAACCCAGGACAGGAACAGCCGTCCTCTTATTCCCCTGTCAGAGGAGCTGACGTATATCGATGCATATCTGTTCATTATTCAGAAACGGTTCGGCAAGCGCCTTGAGGTACAGCGGGAGATCGATGAACAACTGCTGGATTGGAATGTTCCTCGGCTCATTCTTCAGCCTATTGTGGAAAATGCGGTAGAACATGGGGTCAGTAATCGCCATCACGGTATTATTACTATCAGGGCAGTGAAGCTCGATGATGAGTGGATGAGGCTGGATGTGGAAAACAACAGCCCCATGTCGGAATCGGATGAACAGAAGGTGCATCGGCTGCTCTACATTGAAGTGTTGGGGGGCAGGAACTCCGGGAATATCGGTATCCGGAATGTGCATCAGCGGCTGCGGATACTCTACGGTGAGCGGAGCGGTCTTGTTGTACGCAACGGCGGAAACGGGAATACCATATCTTCGATGCATATTCATAACAGGGCTGAAGAACATGCGGGAGGTTCAGTATGACAAAATCCCTGAGCGGAACTGCATTCTGTTGCGGTGCGGGATTCCGCATCGGTACTCTTGTTTTTATGGCGGCTGTTGTTTTTGCCGGGTGTACTCCCAGGTCGATAAGTGTTTCGGAGGAAGAAGCTCTGTCCCTCGAACTGCGGGTGGTTTCTTCTTTTTCTGGAACTGATGGGAACCGGGCTGCCTTTGAGCAGGCTTATAGGGACTGGGAGGTTTCCACCGGAAACAAAGTCATCGATGAGTCTCAAACTTCGGATGAGTCATGGAAAGCCAAGGTGGTGGCAGATTTTGAAACCGGAAGCGAGCCGGGAGTGCTGTTTTTCTTTACCGGAGTGGATGCCGCTTCTTTTATCGAGGCGGGTAAGGTTGTTTCTCTGGACGAGATTCAGGCTGTCTATCCCGGTTACGGAAGCAATATGAGCGCCGGAAAGCTCTCCGGGGCTGCTTCCACGGTAGATAATAATGTCTATGTTATTCCTACTTCCGGTTATTGGGAGGGTTTGTTCGCCAATACCGCAGTCCTTGCAGAATGCGGTGTGGAGCTTCCTGGTTCCGATACCAGCTGGGATGAGTTTCTTGCTATCTGTCAGAAGATACTGGATGCGGGCTATGTCCCCATCGCCTGTTCCCTGCAGCAGATCCCCCACTATTGGTTCGAGTTCTGTATCATGAACAGCGGCGGTTCCGGCAGTCATCTGGAGGTACCCCGAAGCGAAACCGATGCCGCCTTCAACGCTTGGGCAGAAGGTCTGTCTGATATTCGGGAGTTGTACCGGAGGGGTTTTCTGTCTCCGAATACCCTGAGCGCTTCGGATGATGAAATCTTTCAGGCTATGTACGATGGAGAGGCTGCCTTTGCGCTTGACGGTTCATGGAAGACGAATCAGATTATACACAATGTCCCTGCCGATCGTATCGGGGATTATACAGTAACCTTTGTTCCCGCCAAGGGCCCCCGGAGGGCTACCGACCTGGTAGGCGGTCTTTCTATGGGATACTATATCACACGAAAGGCATGGAACAACCCTGCCATGCGTGAAGCCGCCGTCAGTTTTGTCCAGGCCATGACCACCGATGAGGTGATCAATACCATGGCTGCAGGAACCGCCCAGACTGCTTTGGCTGACCCCGCACCCAAGCCGGACGGTCTTAACTCCCTCCAGGAGGCGGCCTTCGAGATGATGCAAAAGGCGACCAGCGTCACCCCTGCAGTACAGGACTTTATCAAGCCCGAAGCGAA